>NZ_MECT01000099.1:0-39350 GCF_001722145.1 Shigella sp. FC1544 | reverse complement strand
GCGGCGAACTCTCGCCCCGATTTAAACGCTGATGCTTCCCCCATGGTGGCCACCGCTGCCGTCGCAATAAGTGGTCCAACGCCAGGAATATCCAGCAACCGCTTACAGGTTTCATTCTGCCTCGCCACGCTGGTAAGCTGTTTTTCAATATCCTCTATCAGTGAGTCCAGCTCATTCAGTCGGTTGTACTGGTTTTCCAGAACCATAATGAGATACGGTGGCAGTCTCTCTTTCATCCGTTCCAGTGCTTCGGGGAACTCCCGCTCCATCGCTGCCCGGCCTTTGTGGATGGTTTCACCAAACTCCAGTAACGTCCCGTGCAGGGCATTAATTTGTGTGGTCCGGAACTTCACCAGTTGCATGCGGGTACGGTGCAGAACCAGTACCGACTGCTGTTCTTCTGTTTTTACGGCGATTTCTTTACCCGGCTGCTGAACCGCCATCCAGATAGCCCGGGCATCCATCACATCATTCTTATTGCCCATGACGAATGCCTTAACGAAGCGGGCCTGCAACAACCGGACTTTATGACCAAGTTTTGTCAGTTCCCGTGCCCAGTGCTGAGAACCTCCACAGGCCTCCATACCAATCAGGCATGGCTCACGGTTGCCGAAGAACGTCAGAAAATCCTGTCTACGCAACTGTTTATCAACCACTTCACCTGTGTGCTCATTGATGAAGTGAATCTGAATGACATGTTTTGCGATATCAACGCCAACCGGTGTATATTTCATTTGTGGAGTCTCCAGTCTGAGGGAGCTTTATGCATCCCGTATTGGGCACTATGATGCCGGAAATCTGCGAGGCTCCACACCTGCCAGTTTCACCCTTTTAACCATCATACTGCTCCGTGTTTAATTGTGTGGGATGCGTTCATTACATTTTCACTTCTTGCTGGTGATTGGTTTAATAACCATCAATAAAGTGATCACGTAGTGAAGTAATAAGGTGTAAAACTAAATATAAGCATAGAAAAATGAGTGGCGCGAATCCTGTTGGCTAATTAGAATCGCTCACCATGAAAACAGAGACTCCATCCGTAAAAATTGTTGCTATCACCGCTGACGAAGCGGGGCAACGTATCGACAACTTTTTGCGTACCCAATTGAAAGGCGTACCAAAAAGTATGATTTACCGTATTTTGCGTAAAGGCGAAGTGCGGGTGAACAAAAAACGTATTAAGCCTGAATATAAACTCGAAGCGGGTGATGAGGTGCGTATCCCACCGGTTCGCGTTGCTGAGCGGGAAGAAGAGGCGGTTTCGCCACATCTGCAAAAGGTGGCGGCGCTGGCGGACGTCATCTTATATGAAGATGATCATATCCTGGTGCTGAATAAACCTTCCGGTACGGCGGTACATGGCGGCAGTGGTTTAAGCTTCGGCGTTATCGAAGGTTTGCGGGCGTTGCGCCCGGAAGCGCGGTTCCTTGAACTGGTTCATCGTCTCGACCGGGACACTTCAGGTGTGTTGCTGGTAGCGAAAAAACGCTCGGCGTTGCGTTCTCTGCATGAGCAATTACGTGAAAAAGGAATGCAAAAAGATTACCTGGCGCTGGTGCGCAGTCAGTGGCAGTCACATGTGAAGAGCGTTCAAGCGCCGTTATTGAAAAATATTCTGCAAAGCGGCGAACGTATCGTGCGTGTCAGTCAGGAAGGCAAACCGTCGGAAACACGCTTTAAAGTGGAAGAACGCTATGCATTTGCCACCCTGGTGCGTTGTAGCCCGGTAACCGGACGTACTCATCAGATCCGTGTGCATACACAGTATGCGGGTCATCCGATTGCCTTTGACGATCGCTACGGTGACCGTGAATTTGACAGACAGCTCACTGAAGCAGGCACGGGATTAAATCGTCTGTTCCTGCACGCCGCAGCGTTGAAGTTTACCCATCCGGGGACCGGTGAGGTGATGCGTATCGAAGCGCCGATGGATGAAGGTTTGAAGCGTTGTTTGCAAAAGCTGCGTAACGCGCGCTAATACAAGCATATAAGCCTGATAATGGGCGGTTGGCCTGATAAGGCGTTTACGCCGCATCAGGCCGCCTGCACCGATTGCCGGATGCGACGTAACCGCATCCGGCGCAAACAACTATCCCATCAGCGGGTTTTTCCCTTCCCGACGTAACATCTGACACAGCGCGATTAGCGGTAAACCAACCAGCGTGTTAGGGTCACGTCCCTCTAAACGCTCAAACAGCGTAATGCCAAATCCTTCACTCTTAAAGCTACCCGCGCAGTGCAGGGGATGCTCCTTACGCACGTAATTATCAATCTCCGCCTCGCTCAGGTGACGGAAATGGACGTCAAAAGGCTCCACTTCTGTTTGTAGATGCCCATTCGCCGAATTAAACAACGCCAGTCCAGTATAGAAGGTGACGATATTGCCGCTGGCTTTGCGTAATTGCAGACGGGCATTTTCTTCCGTTAACGGTTTACCGGTGATTTCGCCATCAAGAACACATACCTGGTCTGAACCAATAATTAAATGATCCGGATAACGTGACGCCAGAGATTGCGCTTTTTCTTGTGCCAGTCGAAGCACCAACTGTCGCGGTGATTCGTCGCTGCGTGGGGTTTCGTCGACCTCTGGTGCTGCACATTCAAAAGAGATTTGCAGTTTTTCCAGAAGAGCGCGACGCCATGGCGAGGTGGAGGCTAAAATAAGTTTAGGCATATTTTTTTCCATCAGATATAGCGTATTGATGATAGCCATTTTAAACTATGCGCTTCGTTTTGCAGGTTGATGTTCGTTATCAGCACTGAACGAAAATAAAGCAGTAACCCGCAATGTGTGCGAATTATTGGCAAAAGGCAACCACAGGCTGCCTTTTTCTTTGACTCTATGACGTTACAAAGTTAATATGCGCGCCCTATGCAAAAGGTAAAATTACCCCTGACTCTCGATCCGGTTCGTACGGCTCAAAAACGCCTTGATTACCAGGGGATCTATACCCCTGATCAGGTTGAGCGCGTCGCCGAATCCGTAGTCAGTGTGGACAGTGATGTGGAATGCTCCATGTCGTTCGCTATCGATAACCAACGTCTCGCAGTGTTAAACGGCGATGCGAAGGTGACGGTAACGCTCGAGTGTCAGCGTTGCGGGAAGCCGTTTACTCATCAGGTCTACACAACGTATTGTTTTAGTCCTGTGCGTTCAGACGAACAGGCTGAAGCACTGCCGGAAGCGTATGAACCGATTGAGGTTAACGAATTCGGTGAAATCGATCTGCTTGCAATGGTTGAAGATGAAATCATCCTCGCCTTGCCGGTAGTTCCGGTGCATGATTCTGAACACTGTGAAGTGTCCGAAGCGGACATGGTCTTTGGTGAACTGCCTGAAGAAGTGCAAAAGCCAAACCCATTTGCCGTATTAGCCAGCTTAAAGCGTAAGTAATTGGTGCTCCCCGTTGGATCGGGGATAAACCGTAATTGAGGAGTAAGGTCCATGGCCGTACAACAGAATAAACCAACCCGTTCCAAACGTGGCATGCGTCGTTCCCATGACGCGCTGACCGCAGTCACCAGCCTGTCTGTAGACAAAACTTCTGGTGAAAAACACCTGCGTCACCATATCACTGCCGACGGTTACTACCGCGGCCGCAAGGTCATCGCTAAGTAATCACGCGTCTGCGTGATGAAGCTTAGTGAGGATTTTCCCCAGGCAACTGGGGAAAGACCAAACCGGGCGGCGACGATACCTTGACACGTCTAACCTTGGCGTTAGATGTCATGGGAGGGGATTTTGGCCCTTCCGTGACAGTGCCTGCAGCATTGCAGGCACTGAATTCTAATTCGCAACTCACTTTTCTTTTAGTCGGCAATCCCGACGCCATCACGCCATTACTTGCTAAAGCTGACTTTGAACAACGTTCGCGTCTGCAGATTATTCCTGCGCAGTCAGTTATCGCCAGTGATGCCCGGCCTTCGCAAGCTATCCGCGCTAGTCGTGGGAGTTCAATGCGTATGGCCCTGGAGCTGGTGAAAGAAGGTCGAGCGCAAGCCTGTGTCAGTGCCGGTAATACCGGGGCACTGATGGGGCTGGCAAAATTATTACTCAAGCCCCTGGAGGGGATTGAGCGTCCGGCGCTGGTGACGGTATTACCACATCAGCAAAAGGGCAAAACGGTGGTCCTCGATTTAGGGGCCAACGTCGATTGTGACAGCACAATGTTGGTGCAATTTGCCATTATGGGCTCAGTTCTGGCTGAAGAGGTGGTGGAAATTCCCAATCCTCGCGTGGCGTTGCTCAATATTGGTGAAGAAGAAGTAAAGGGTCTCGACAGTATTCGGGAGGCCTCAGCGGTGCTTAAAACAATCCCTTCTATCAATTATATCGGCTATCTTGAAGCCAATGAGTTGTTAACTGGCAAGACAGATGTGCTGGTTTGTGACGGCTTTACAGGAAATGTCACGTTAAAGACGATGGAAGGTGTTGTCAGGATGTTCCTTTCTCTGCTGAAATCTCAGGGTGAAGGGAAAAAACGGTCGTGGTGGCTACTGTTATTAAAGCGTTGGCTACAAAAGAGCCTGACGAGGCGATTCAGTCACCTCAACCCCGACCAGTATAACGGCGCCTGTCTGTTAGGATTGCGCGGCACGGTGATAAAAAGTCATGGTGCAGCCAATCAGCGAGCTTTTGCGGTCGCGATTGAACAGGCAGTGCAGGCGGTGCAGCGACAAGTTCCTCAGCGAATTGCCGCTCGCCTGGAATCTGTATACCCAGCTGGTTTTGAGCTGCTGGACGGTGGCAAAAGCGGAACTCTGCGGTAGCAGGACGCTGCCAGCGAACTCGCAGTTTGCAAGTGACGGTATATAACCGAAAAGTGACTGAGCGTACATGTATACGAAGATTATTGGTACTGGCAGCTATCTGCCCGAACAAGTGCGGACAAACGCCGATTTGGAAAAAATGGTGGACACCTCTGACGAGTGGATTGTCACTCGTACCGGTATCCGCGAACGCCACATTGCCGCGCCAAACGAAACCGTTTCAACCATGGGCTTTGAAGCGGCGACACGCGCAATTGAGATGGCGGGCATTGAGAAAGACCAGATTGGCCTGATCGTTGTGGCAACGACGTCTGCTACGCACGCTTTCCCGAGCGCAGCTTGTCAGATTCAAAGCATGTTGGGCATTAAAGGTTGCCCGGCATTTGACGTTGCAGCAGCCTGCGCAGGTTTCACCTATGCATTAAGCGTAGCCGATCAATACGTGAAATCTGGGGCGGTGAAGTATGCTCTGGTCGTCGGTTCCGATGTACTGGCGCGCACCTGCGATCCAACAGATCGTGGGACTATTATTATTTTTGGCGATGGCGCGGGCGCTGCGGTGCTGGCTGCCTCTGAAGAGCCGGGAATCATCTCCACCCATCTGCATGCCGACGGTAGTTATGGTGAATTGCTGATGCTGCCAAACGCCGACCGCGTGAATCCAGAGAATTCAATTCATCTGACGATGGCGGGCAACGAAGTCTTCAAGGTTGCGGTAACGGAACTGGCGCACATCGTTGATGAGACGCTGGCGGCGAATAATCTTGACCGTTCTCAACTGGACTGGCTGGTTCCGCATCAGGCTAACCTGCGTATTATCAGTGCAACGGCGAAAAAACTCGGTATGTCTATGGACAATGTCGTGGTGACGCTGGATCGCCACGGTAATACCTCTGCGGCCTCTGTCCCGTGCGCGCTGGATGAAGCTGTACGCGACGGGCGCATTAAGCCGGGGCAGTTGGTTCTGCTTGAAGCCTTTGGCGGTGGATTCACCTGGGGCTCCGCGCTGGTTCGTTTCTAGGATAAGGATTAAAACATGACGCAATTTGCATTTGTGTTCCCTGGACAGGGTTCTCAAACCGTTGGAATGCTGGCTGATATGGCGGCGAGCTATCCAATTGTCGAAGAAACGTTTGCTGAAGCTTCTGCGGCGCTGGGCTACGACCTGTGGGCGCTGACCCAGCAGGGGCCAGCTGAAGAACTGAATAAAACCTGGCAAACCCAGCCAGCGCTGTTGACTGCATCTGTTGCGCTGTATCGCGTATGGCAGCAGCAGGGCGGTAAAGCACCGGCAATGATGGCCGGTCACAGCCTGGGGGAATACTCCGCGTTGGTTTGCGCTGGCGTGATTGATTTCGCTGATGCGGTGCGTCTGGTTGAGATGCGCGGCAAGTTCATGCAAGAAGCCGTACCAGAAGGCACGGGCGCTATGGCGGCAATCATCGGTCTGGATGATGCGTCTATTGCGAAAGCGTGTGAAGAAGCTGCAGAAGGTCAGGTCGTTTCTCCGGTAAACTTTAACTCTCCGGGACAGGTGGTTATTGCCGGTCATAAAGAGGCGGTTGAGCGTGCTGGCGCTGCCTGTAAAGCTGCGGGCGCAAAACGCGCGCTGCCGTTACCAGTGAGCGTACCGTCTCACTGTGCGCTGATGAAACCAGCAGCCGACAAACTGGCAGTAGAATTAGCGAAAATCACCTTTAACGCACCAACAGTTCCTGTTGTGAATAACGTTGATGTGAAATGCGAAACCAATGGTGATGCCATTCGTGACGCACTGGTACGTCAGTTGTATAACCCGGTTCAGTGGACGAAGTCTGTTGAGTACATGGCAGCGCAAGGCGTAGAACATCTCTATGAAGTCGGCCCGGGCAAAGTGCTAACTGGCCTGACGAAACGCATTGTCGACACCCTGACCGCCTCGGCGCTGAACGAACCTTCAGCGATGGCAGCGGCGCTCGAGCTTTAAAAGAGGAAAATCATGAATTTTGAAGGAAAAATCGCACTGGTAACCGGTGCAAGCCGCGGAATTGGCCGCGCAATTGCTGAAACGCTCGCAGCCCGTGGCGCGAAAGTTATTGGCACTGCGACCAGTGAAAATGGCGCTCAGGCGATCAGTGATTATTTAGGTGCTAACGGCAAAGGTCTGATGTTGAATGTGACCGACCCGGCATCTATCGAATCTGTTCTGGAAAAAATTCGCGCAGAATTTGGTGAAGTGGATATCCTGGTCAATAATGCCGGTATCACTCGTGATAACCTGTTAATGCGAATGAAAGATGAAGAGTGGAACGATATTATCGAAACCAACCTTTCATCTGTTTTCCGTCTGTCAAAAGCGGTAATGCGCGCTATGATGAAAAAGCGTCATGGTCGTATTATCACTATCGGTTCTGTGGTTGGTACCATGGGAAATGGCGGTCAGGCCAACTACGCTGCGGCGAAAGCGGGCTTGATCGGCTTCAGTAAATCACTGGCGCGCGAAGTTGCGTCACGCGGTATTACTGTAAACGTTGTTGCTCCGGGCTTTATTGAAACGGACATGACACGTGCGCTGAGCGATGACCAGCGTGCGGGTATCCTGGCGCAGGTTCCTGCGGGTCGCCTCGGCGGCGCACAGGAAATCGCCAACGCGGTTGCATTCCTGGCATCCGACGAAGCAGCTTACATCACGGGTGAAACTTTGCATGTGAACGGCGGGATGTACATGGTCTGACCGCGATTTGCACAAAATGCTCATGTTGCGCGCAGTCTGCGTGGTTATGAGTAATAATTAGTGCAAAATGATTTGCGTTATTGGGGGGTAAGGCCTCAAAATAACGTAAAATCGTGGTAAGACCTGCCGGGATTTAGTTGCAAATTTTTCAACATTTTATACACTACGAAAACCATCGCGAAAGCGAGTTTTGATAGGAAATTTAAGAGTATGAGCACTATCGAAGAACGCGTTAAGAAAATTATCGGCGAACAGCTGGGCGTTAAGCAGGAAGAAGTTACCAACAATGCTTCTTTCGTTGAAGACCTAGGCGCGGATTCTCTTGACACCGTTGAGCTGGTAATGGCTCTGGAAGAAGAGTTTGATACTGAGATTCCGGACGAAGAAGCTGAGAAAATCACCACCGTTCAGGCTGCCATTGATTACATCAACGGCCACCAGGCGTAAGTGAACATCTCCAGGCGGTCGTTCGACCGCCTGAGTTTTATCTTTTTGTCCCACTAGAATCATTTTTTCCCTCCCTGGAGGACAAACGTGTCTAAGCGTCGTGTAGTTGTGACCGGACTGGGCATGTTGTCTCCTGTCGGCAATACCGTAGAGTCTACCTGGAAAGCTCTGCTTGCCGGTCAGAGTGGCATCAGCCTAATCGACCATTTCGATACTAGCGCCTATGCAACGAAATTTGCTGGCTTAGTAAAGGATTTTAACTGTGAGGACATTATCTCGCGCAAAGAACAGCGCAAGATGGATGCCTTCATTCAATATGGAATTGTCGCTGGCGTTCAGGCCATGCAGGATTCTGGCCTTGAAATAACGGAAGAGAACGCAACCCGCATTGGTGCCGCAATTGGCTCCGGGATTGGCGGCCTCGGACTGATCGAAGAAAACCACACATCTCTGATGAACGGTGGTCCACGTAAGATCAGCCCATTCTTCGTTCCGTCAACGATTGTGAACATGGTGGCAGGTCATCTGACTATCATGTATGGCCTGCGTGGCCCAAGCATCTCTATCGCGACCGCCTGTACTTCCGGCGTGCACAACATTGGTCATGCTGCGCGTATTATCGCGTATGGCGATGCTGACGTGATGGTTGCAGGTGGCGCAGAGAAAGCCAGTACGCCGCTGGGCGTTGGTGGTTTTGGCGCGGCACGTGCATTATCTACCCGCAATGATAACCCGCAAGCGGCGAGCCGCCCGTGGGATAAAGAGCGTGATGGCTTCGTACTGGGCGATGGTGCCGGTATGCTGGTACTAGAAGAGTACGAACACGCGAAAAAACGCGGTGCGAAAATTTACGCTGAACTCGTCGGCTTTGGTATGAGCAGCGATGCTTATCATATGACGTCACCGCCAGAAAATGGCGCAGGCGCAGCTCTGGCAATGGCAAATGCTCTGCGTGATGCAGGCATTGAAGCGAGTCAGATTGGCTACGTTAACGCGCACGGTACTTCTACGCCGGCTGGCGATAAAGCTGAAGCGCAGGCGGTGAAAGCCATCTTCGGTGAAGCTGCAAGCCGTGTGTTGGTAAGCTCCACGAAATCTATGACCGGTCACCTGTTAGGTGCGGCGGGGGCAGTAGAGTCTATCTACTCCATCCTGGCGCTGCGCGATCAGGCTGTTCCGCCAACCATCAACCTGGATAACCTGGATGAAGGTTGCGATCTGGATTTCGTACCGCATGAAGCACGTCAGGTCAGCGGAATGGAATACACGCTGTGTAACTCCTTCGGCTTCGGTGGCACTAATGGTTCTTTGATCTTTAAAAAGATCTAAGTTGTCATTTCCCACCCATATAAAAGGTCCGCTTGCGGGCCTTTTTTCTTAGCTTTTATTCCGACTTGTTCCGTAGTGAACATGCTGCCACACTAACAATTCTCTGATAAGGAGCCGGTATGTTCTTAATTAACGGTCATAAGCAGGAATCGCTGGCAGTAAGCGATCGGGCAACGCAGTTTGGTGATGGTTGTTTTACCACCGCCAGAGTTATCGACGGTAAAGTCAGTTTGTTATCGGCGCATATCCAGCGACTACAGGATGCTTGTCAGCGGTTGATGATTTTCTGTGACTTCTGGCCTCAGCTTGAACAAGAGATGAAAACGCTGGCAGCAGAACAGCAAAATGGTGTGCTGAAAGTCGTGATCAGTCGCGGTAGTGGCGGGCGAGGGTACAGCACATTGAACAGTGGACCGGCAACGCGGATTCTCTCCGTTACGGTTTATCCTGCACATTACGACCGTTTGCGTAACGAAGGGATGACGTTGGCGCTAAGCCCGGTGCGGCTGGGGCGCAATCCCCATCTTGCAGGTATTAAACATCTTAATCGGCTTGAGCAAGTATTGATCCGCTCTCATCTTGAGCAGACAAACGCTGATGAGGCGCTGGTCCTTGACAGCGAAGGGTGGGTTACGGAATGCTGTGCGGCTAATTTGTTCTGGCGGAAGGGCAATGTAGTTTATACGCCGCGACTGGATCAGGCAGGTGTTAACGGCATTATGCGACAATTCTGTATCCGTTTGCTGGCACAATCCTCTTATCAGCTTGTCGAAGTGCAAGCCTCTCTGGAAGAGGCGTTGCAGGCAGATGAGATGGTTATTTGTAATGCGTTAATGCCAGTGATGCCCGTACGTGCCTGTGGCGATGTCTCCTTTTCGTCAGCAACGTTATATGAATATTTAGCCCCACTTTGTGAGCGCCCGAATTAGTCATGAAAAAAGTGTTATTGATTATCTTGTTATTGCTGGTGGTACTGGGTATCGCCGCTGGTGTGGGCGTCTGGAAGGTTCGCCATCTTGCCGACAGCAAATTGCTTATCAAAGAAGAGACGATATTTACCCTGAAGCCAGGGACCGGACGTCTGGCGCTTGGTGAACAGCTTTATGCCGATAAGATCATCAATCGCCCACGGGTTTTTCAATGGTTGCTGCGTATCGAACCGGATCTTTCTCACTTTAAAGCCGGGACTTACCGCTTTACACCGCAGATGACCGTGCGCGAGATGCTGAAATTGCTGGAAAGCGGTAAAGAAGCACAGTTCCCGCTGCGACTGGTAGAAGGGATGCGTCTGAGCGACTACCTCAAGCAATTGCGTGAGGCTCCGTATATCAAGCACACGCTGAGTGACGATAAGTACGCCACCGTAGCGCAGGAACTTGAACTGGAAAACCCGGAGTGGATTGAAGGTTGGTTCTGGCCAGACACCTGGATGTATACCGCCAATACCACCGATGTCGCGTTACTCAAGCGAGCGCACAAGAAAATGGTGAAAGCGGTCGATAGCGCCTGGGAAGGGCGTGCGGACGGTCTGCCTTATAAAGATAAAAACCAGCTGGTGACGATGGCATCAATTATCGAAAAAGAAACCGCCGTTGCCAGTGAACGCGATCAGGTTGCCTCGGTATTTATCAACCGTTTACGCATTGGTATGCGCCTGCAGACCGACCCAACCGTGATTTACGGGATGGGAGAGCGTTATAATGGCAAACTTTCTCGTGCAGGCCTGGAAACGCCGACAGCGTATAACACCTATACCATTACCGGTTTGCCGCCAGGTGCGATAGCTACGCCGGGGGCGGATTCGCTGAAGGCTGCTGCGCATCCGGCAAAAACGCCGTATCTCTATTTTGTGGCCGATGGTAAAGGTGGTCACACGTTTAATACCAATCTTGCCAGCCATAACAAGTCTGTGCAGGATTATCTGAAAGTGCTTAAGGAAAAAAATGCGCAGTAAGTATATCGTCATTGAGGGGCTGGAAGGCGCAGGCAAAACTACCGCGCGTAATGTGGTGGTTGAGACGCTTGAGCAACTGGGTATCCGCGACATGGTTTTCACTCGGGAACCTGGCGGTACGCAACTTGCCGAAAAGTTAAGAAGCCTGGTGCTGGATATCAAATCGGTAGGCGATGAAGTCATTACCGATAAAGCCGAAGTTCTGATGTTTTATGCCGCGCGCGTTCAACTGGTAGAAACGGTCATCAAACCAGCTCTGGCTAACGGCACCTGGGTGATTGGCGATCGCCACGATCTCTCCACTCAGGCGTATCAGGGCGGAGGACGTGGTATTGACCAACATATGCTGGCAACACTGCGTGATGCTGTTCTCGGGGATTTTCGCCCCGACTTAACGCTCTATCTCGATGTTACCCCGGAAGTTGGCTTAAAACGCGCGCGTGCGCGCGGCGAGCTGGATCGTATTGAGCAAGAGTCTTTCGATTTCTTTAATCGCACCCGCGCCCGCTATCTGGAACTGGCTGCACAAGATAAAAGTATTCATACCATTGATGCCACCCAGCCGCTGGAGGCCGTGATGGATGCAATCCGCACTACCGTGACCCACTGGGTGAAGGAGTTGGACGCATGAGATGGTATCCATGGTTACGACCTGATTTCGAAAAACTGGTAGCCAGCTATCAGGCCGGAAGAGGTCACCATGCGCTACTCATTCAGGCGTTACCGGGCATGGGCGATGATGCTTTAATCTACGCCCTGAGCCGTTATTTACTCTGCCAACAACCGCAGGGCCACAAAAGTTGCGGTCACTGTCGTGGATGTCAGTTAATGCAGGCTGGCACGCATCCCGATTACTACACCCTGGCTCCCGAAAAAGGGAAAAATACGCTGGGCATTGATGCGGTACGTGAGGTCACCGAAAAGCTGAATGAGCACGCACGCCTAGGTGGTGCGAAAGTTGTCTGGGTAACCGATGCTGCCTTACTGACCGACGCCGCGGCTAACGCATTGCTGAAAACGCTTGAAGAGCCACCAGCAGAAACCTGGTTTTTCCTGGCTACCCGCGAGCCTGAACGTTTACTGGCAACATTACGTAGTCGTTGTCGGTTACATTACCTTGCGCCGCCGCCGGAACAGTACGCCGTGACCTGGCTTTCACGCGAAGTGACAATGTCACAGGATGCATTACTTGCCGCATTGCGCTTAAGTGCCGGTTCGCCTGGCGCGGCACTGGCGTTGTTTCAGGGAGATAACTGGCAGGCTCGTGAAACATTGTGTCAGGCGTTGGCATATAGCGTACCATCGGGCGACTGGTATTCGCTGCTGGCGGCCCTTAATCATGAACAAGCTCCGGCGCGTTTACACTGGCTGGCAACGTTGCTGATGGATGCGCTAAAACGCCATCATGGCGCTGCACAGGTGACCAATGTTGATGTGCCGGGCCTGGTCGCCGAACTGGCAAACCATCTTTCTCCCTCGCGCCTGCAGGCTATACTGGGGGATGTTTGCCACATTCGTGAACAGTTAATGTCTGTCACAGGCATCAACCGCGAGCTTCTCATCACCGATCTTTTACTGCGTATTGAGCATTACCTGCAACCGGGCGTTGTGCTACCGGTTCCTCATCTTTAAGAGAGACATCATGTTTTTAGTCGACTCACACTGCCATCTCGATGGTCTGGATTATGAATCTTTGCATAAGGACGTGGATGACGTTCTGGCGAAAGCCGCCGCACGCGATGTGAAATTTTGTCTGGCAGTCGCCACAACATTACCGGGTTATTTACATATGCGGGATCTGGTAGGCGAACGTGACAACGTCGTATTTTCTTGTGGCGTGCATCCACTCAACCAGAATGATCCCTACGATGTAGAAGATTTACGCCGTCTGGCGGCAGAAGAGGGTGTTGTAGCGCTGGGTGAAACCGGGCTGGATTATTATTACACACCGGAAACTAAAGTACGTCAGCAAGAGTCCTTCATCCATCATATCCAGATTGGTCGTGAACTGAACAAGCCGGTTATCGTCCATACCCGTGACGCCCGTGCCGATACGCTGGCAATTCTGCGCGAAGAAAAAGTGACGGATTGCGGTGGCGTACTACACTGTTTTACAGAGGACAGAGAAACGGCGGGTAAATTACTGGATCTCGGATTTTACATCTCCTTTTCCGGCATTGTGACCTTCCGTAATGCGGAGCAACTGCGCGATGCTGCGCGTTATGTCCCCCTGGATCGATTACTGGTGGAAACTGACTCACCTTACCTTGCGCCGGTACCGCATCGAGGAAAAGAGAATCAACCTGCGATGGTTCGTGACGTTGCAGAATACATGGCTGTGTTGAAAGGTGTTGCCGTTGAAGAACTGGCGCAGGTAACCACCGATAACTTCGCCCGTCTGTTTCACATCGACGCTTCCCGCCTTCAATCCATCCGTTGAATGAGTTTTTTTAAAGCTCGTAATTAATGGCTAAAACGAGTAAAGTTCACCGCCGAAAATTGGGCGGTGAATAACCGCGTTTGAAATATTGTGACATATGTTTTGTCAAAATGTGCAACTTCTCCAATGATCTGAAGTTGAAACGTGATAGCCGTCAAACAAATTGGCACTGAATTATTTTACTCTGTGTAATAAATAAAGGGCGCTTAGATGCCCTGTACACGGCGAGGCTCTCCCCCCTTGCCACGCGTGAGAACGTAAAAAAAGCACCCATACTCAGGAGCACTCTCAATTATGTTTAAGAATGCATTTGCTAACCTGCAAAAGGTCGGTAAATCGCTGATGCTGCCGGTATCCGTACTACCTATCGCAGGTATTCTGCTGGGCGTCGGTTCCGCGAATTTCAGCTGGCTGCCCGCCGTTGTATCGCATGTTATGGCAGAAGCAGGCGGTTCCGTCTTTGCAAACATGCCACTGATTTTTGCGATCGGTGTCGCCCTCGGCTTTACCAATAACGATGGCGTATCCGCGCTGGCCGCAGTTGTTGCCTATGGCATCATGGTTAAAACCATGGCCGTGGTTGCGCCACTGGTACTGCATTTACCTGCTGAAGAAATCGCCTCTAAACACCTGGCGGATACTGGCGTACTCGGAGGGATTATCTCCGGTGCGATCGCAGCGTACATGTTTAACCGTTTCTACCGTATTAAGCTGCCTGAGTATCTTGGCTTCTTTGCCGGTAAACGCTTTGTGCCGATCATTTCTGGCCTGGCTGCCATCTTTACTGGCGTTGTGCTGTCCTTCATTTGGCCGCCGATTGGTTCTGCAATCCAGACCTTCTCTCAGTGGGCTGCTTACCAGAACCCGGTAGTTGCGTTTGGCATTTACGGTTTCATCGAACGTTGCCTGGTACCGTTTGGTCTGCACCACATCTGGAACGTACCTTTCCAGATGCAGATTGGTGAATACACCAACGCAGCAGGTCAGGTTTTCCACGGCGACATTCCGCGTTATATGGCGGGTGACCCGACTGCGGGTAAACTGTCTGGTGGCTTCCTGTTCAAAATGTACGGTCTGCCAGCTGCCGCAATTGCTATCTGGCACTCTGCTAAACCAGAAAACCGCGCGAAAGTGGGCGGTATTATGATCTCCGCGGCGCTGACCTCGTTCCTGACCGGTATCACCGAGCCGATCGAGTTCTCCTTCATGTTCGTTGCGCCGATCCTGTACATCATCCACGCGATTCTGGTAGGCCTGGCATTCCCAATCTGTATTCTTCTGGGGATGCGTGACGGTACGTCGTTCTCGCACGGTCTGATCGACTTTATCGTTCTGTCTGGTAACAGCAGCAAACTGTGGCTGTTCCCGATCGTCGGTATCGGTTATGCGATTGTTTACTACACCATCTTCCGCGTGCTGATTAAAGCACTGGATCTGAAAACGCCGGGTCGTGAAGACGCGACTGAAGATGCAAAAGCAACAGGTACCAGCGAAATGGCACCGGCTCTGGTTGCTGCATTTGGTGGTAAAGAAAACATTACTAACCTCGACGCATGTATTACCCGTCTGCGCGTCAGCGTTGCTGATGTGTCTAAAGTGGATCAGGCTGGCCTGAAGAAACTGGGCGCAGCGGGCGTAGTGGTTGCGGGTTCTGGTGTTCAGGCGATTTTCGGTACTAAATCCGATAACCTGAAAACCGAGATGGATGAGTACATCCGTAACCACTAATCCGTAAGACGTTGGGGAGACAAAGGCAGCCAGATGGCTGCCTTTTTTACAGGTGTTATTCAGAATTGATACGTGCCGGTAATGCTGAAATTACGCGGTGCGCCGTAGACGATAGAACCTTCCATGTTGGTATCGTAGGTTTTGTCGAACAGGTTATTGACGTTCCCCTGTAACGAGAAGTTTTTCGTCACCTGGTAGCGGGTGAAGAGATCCACCAGCGCGTAGCTACCTTGCTCGGCGCGGAAGGTGCCATACGGTGTCACGGTGTCGGTATACACGCGATTTTGCCAGTTAACACCACCGCCGACTGTCAACTCTGCATGACAGGCAACCGATAGCTGGTGAACATTTTAACCGTGGTGCGTGGCAGATTAGGATTAACGGCGTTTCCTTCGTTATCCTCTGCAATATAGCGCGTTGCGCCAAATGTCAGCTGCCAGTTGTCGGTAATTGCGCCGTTGCTGCCGGGGATAGGTGTACCGGTGGACTGAGCGACATTATCCTGCTCAATACGGAAGATGGCTAACGTGGTGGTCAGACGGCTATTCATCCAGTCCGATTTCAGACCCAGCTCGTAGTTGTTACCGGTGATTGGAGCCAGATATTTGCCTGAACTGTCACGATCATTTTGCGGCTGGAAAATAGAGGTATAGCTGGCGTAGGTCGACCAGTTGTCATTGATGTCAAACACCAGACCAGCGTAAGGCGTGGTGTGGTTTTTCTCCATGCTGTAAGTCAGCGTATCAACCCGCCAGTTGGTATAACGTGCGCCGAGGATCAGATGCAGCGGATCGGCAAGGGTGACTCGAGTGGCAGCATATAACGATTTCATATGTGTGGTATCGTCCTGTGCCAGGCTCTGTGGTGACCAGTCGGTTTGTGGGAAATTGCCATTAAAGTTGTAGAAACTGCCAATTTCATCTGGGAAGATGTTGGCCCATGAACTGAAGTAACGATTGTTTTGTTTGCTGTAACTGCCACCAAACATTAGATTGTGCTGACGACCAAACAATTCATAACTACCGTCAGCGAACAAATCCAGCGCATCAACTTTACGTTTGCCACTGTTCCAACCGGTGCCGCCGACATAATCAAAGCCAGGTCCACAATTACTGTATGGCCCAACCAGCATACCATCCGCTTTGTTTACATAGGCATCGACATACATCATTTTGCTGTCAAATTCGACTTCAGAGTGGGTGGCATTCAGTGTCGCTTGCCAGGTATCAGCAAACCGCTGCTTCAGGGTCATAAAGACCTTGTTGATCTCTTTATCGTTGTACGCCCAGTCAGGTGCGGTACTGCGTGCACGATCGTAACTGTTGCTGCTGCCATCAGTATTCCAGCGCGGTAAACCGCCCCAGGTAGGGCTATTAACATCAATGCGCTGATATTCGTAACCGGCTGAAAGCGTCGTAAGATCGCCTAAATCAGCATCGACAATGCCGGAGAAGAAGGTCTTTTCACTGTTGTAGCGGTCCAGCCATGAGTCGTTATTCTGGTAGCCGCCGACAATTCGCGCGCGGATTTTACCGTCTTCGGTGAGTGGGCTTTGTAAATCCGCCACATACCGTTCTTTGTTCCAGCTACCGTATTCCGCCGAGACATCGCCTTTAAATTCACGACTGGTCGCGTGTTTTCGAACCATATCAATTGCCGCAGATGGATTACCCGTCCCGGTCATGAGTCCTGTCGCGCCACGCACTACTTCTACGCGTTCAAACAGTGCCATATCAGAAAGTGCATCGCCCAGATTCCAGCGCGATTCAAAATAGGTGGGGATACCATCAACCATATAGTTATCGATCTGGAATCCGCGGGAATAATAAAGAGCACGATCGGAATCCGCCTGACTTTTGCTGATCCCCAGCGTGTTTTCCATCACTTCGCCCAGCGTTTGTAACTGCTGATCTTCCATCCGCTGCTGGCTAACAATAGTGACCGACTGAGGAATATCACGTTGAGTCATCTGCATTTTGGTACCCGCAGAGGTAGACGTTACGCTGTAATCATTTTCGCCATCATCTGGAGCTGTGGCTGAACCCTCAACAATCACCGTTTCTTCAGTGGCTGGTGCAGCAAAAGCGGCAGAAGGTAATAGTGCCAGTGCTATGCAACCGGCAAGTAGTGACGGTTTGGTGATGGCTTGATATTGATTATCCCTGTTAAATTGTGTTGAAAGCATTTGAAATCTCATGGTTTATGTTGTCGTCAGGCTCATGCCGGAGGAGGGTGATGAGCGATTATATTTAGTGTGCGAATAATTTTGTTTGTAAATGCAAATGAGAAATATACGCATTCATATTTGTCGTGTAAACCAAACAGAGAATGTCTTTTCAGCGCATTCGCAGGCAGAAATGGGAATAATGGCGATATATACGGCAGCAAAACGATTTTTTGCTTAAGAAATCGTGAGTTAAGGTTGAAAGAGCAGGTTTAACTCGACCATACTTTATACTCGCAGTGTGGCGCGGCGTAGCATGGCGCAACGCATGGCTATTTGAAAAAGGAAAATGTCGTGGCAGAAGAAACTATATTCAGCAAAATTATTCGTCGTGAGATCCCCTCCGATATCGTCTACCAGGATGATCTGGTAACGGCGTTTCGCGATATTTCGCCGCAAGCGCCAACGCATATTCTGATCATTCCGAATATCCTCATTCCGACTGTGAACGACGTCTCAGCTGAGCATGAGCAGGCGCTGGGACGCATGATCACCGTAGCGGCAAAAATTGCTGAGCAAGAAGGTATTGCCGAAGATGGCTATCGTCTGATCATGAATACCAACCGCCATGGCGACAAGAGGTTTACCACATCCATATGCACTTGTTGGGTGGCCGTCCGCTGGGACCAATGCTGGCGCATAAAGGTCTGTAACGATGAGAAAAGGATGCTTTGGGCTGGTGTCTCTGGTGTTGTTACTGCTGGTGGGCTGTCGTTCACATCCGGAAATTCCGGTGAATGATGAGCAATCGCTGGTGATGGAGTCATCTTTATTGGCTGCGGGCATCAGTGCAGAAAAGCCCGTCCTTTCGACGTCTGATATTCAACCTTCAGCATCCTCAACGCTTTATAACGAAAGGCAAAAACCCGTTACCGTTCATTATCGTTTTTACTGGTATGACGCCAGAGGGCTGGAGATGCATCCTCTGGAAAGGCCACGCAGCGTTACCATTCCCGCACATTCGGCGGTAACGCTGTACGGCAGCGCCAATTTTCTGGGGGCGCACAAAGTCAGACTTTATCTATATTTGTAAGGGGTGAATCTTGATGACAAAAATGAGTCGCTACGCCTTGATTACCGCGCTGGCGATGTTTCTCGCCGGGTGTGTGGGGCAACGTGAACCTGCACCGGTAGAAGAAGTGAAACCAGCGCCGGAACAACCAGCCGAGCCACAACAGCCTGTCCCCACAGTGCCCTCGGTGCCGACGATCCCGCAGCAACCAGGCCCAATTGAGCACGAAGATCGAACGGCACCGCCTGCGCCGCATATTCGCCATTATGACTGGAATGGCGCAATGCAGCCGATGGTCAGTAAGATGCTTGGGGCTGACGGGGTGACTGCGGGTAGCGTCCTGCTGGTTGATAGCGTTAACAACCGTACTAACGGTTCGCTGAATGCCGCAGAAGCGACCGAAACGCTGCGAAATGCGCTGGCTAATAACGGGAAATTTACCCTGGTTTCCGCCCAGCAACTGTCGATGGCTAAGCAACAGTTAGGTTTGTCGCCGCAGGACAGTTTAGGCACCCGTAGTAAAGCCATAGGCATTGCCCGCAATGTCGGCGCTCATTACGTGCTGTACTCCAGCGCCTCTGGCAACGTTAACGCTCCGACCCTACAAATGCAGCTGATGCTGGTGCAGACGGGCGAAATTATCTGGTCAGGTAAAGGTGCCGTTTCGCAGTAATAATCCCATCACGCGCGACGAATTGCTGTCGCGCTTTTTCCCGCAGTTTCATCCCGTCACGACGTTTAATAGTGGGCTTAGTGGCGGTAGTTTTCTCATTGAACATCAGGGCCAGCGTTTTGTTGTGCGTCAGCCGCACGATCCTGATGCGCCGCAGTCCGCGTTCTTGCGCCAGTATCGGGCTTTATCACAACTACCCGCAAGCATTGCACCGAAGCCGCATTTATATCTCCGTGACTGGATGGTAGTCGACTATCTGCCCGGCGCGGTAAAAACGTATTTGCCGGATACCAACGAACTGGCAGGCTTGCTGTATTATCTACATCAACAACCACGTTTTGGCTGGCGAATAACGCTGTTGCCGTTACTGGAACTGTACTGGCAGCAAAGCGATCCGGCGCGGCGGACTGTGGGTTGGCTGCGAATGTTAAAACGTCTGCGCAAAGCGCGGGAACCACGACCTTTACGCTTAAGTCCATTGCATATGGATGTCCACGCCGGAAATTTAGTGCATAGCGCATCAGGGTTAAAACTCATCGACTGGGAGTATGCCGGAGATGGTGATACCGCGCTGGAACTGGCGGCGGTGTGGGTGGAAAATACTGAACAGCACCGGCAATTGGTCAATGACTATGCCACTCGCGCGAAGATTTATCCGGCGCAATTATGGCGTCAGGTCAGGCGATGGTTTCCCTGGCTGCTGATGCTCAAAGCAGGGTGGTTTGAGTACCGCTGGCGACAAACCGGCGATCAACAATTTATCAGGCTGGCCGATGACACCTGGCGGCAGCTATTAATAAAACAATAAGGAGAGCAGTGTGGGTCCAGTAATGTTGGATGTCGAAGGTTACGAACTGGACGCGGAAGAGCGTGAAATACTGGCGCATCCGCTGGTGGGAGGGCTGATTCTCTTTACGCGTAACTATCATGATCCTGCCCAGTTACGTGAACTGGTGCGCCAGATCCGCGCAGCATCGCGCAATCATCTGGTGGTGGCGGTAGATCAGGAAGGTGGACGCGTGCAGCGTTTTCGCGAAGGTTTTACCCGCTTACCGGCAGCACAATCCTTTGCTGCGCT
This sequence comes from Shigella sp. FC1544, assembly GCF_001722145.1. Lineage (NCBI taxonomy): Bacteria > Pseudomonadati > Pseudomonadota > Gammaproteobacteria > Enterobacterales > Enterobacteriaceae > Shigella > Shigella sp. FC1544. The sequence continues at coordinate 18,982 of NZ_MECT01000099.1, read as the reverse complement.
GTTGGGAATGGAAGAGGGCGGCAAACTGGCGCAAGAGGCGGGTTGGCTGATGGCCAGCGAAATGATCGCTATGGATATTGATATCAGCTTTGCGCCAGTGCTGGATGTAGGACATATCAGCGCGGCGATTGGCGAGCGTTCTTATCATGCCGACCCAGAAAAAGCCCTAGCAATCGCCAGTCGGTTTATTGATGGGATGCATGAAGCCGGAATGAAAACGACCGGGAAACACTTCCCAGGACACGGTGCAGTAACTGCAGATTCACACAAAGAGACGCCGTGCGACCCACGCCCGCAAGCGGAAATTCGTGCCAAAGATATGTCGGTTTTCAGCACGTTAATCCGCGAAAATAAACTCGACGCCATTATGCCTGCGCATGTGATCTACAGTGATGTTGATCCGCGTCCGGCGAGCGGTTCTTCCTACTGGCTGAAAACCGTTTTGCGTCAGGAACTGTGTTTTGACGGTGTAATTTTCTCTGACGATTTATCGATGGAAGGTGCCGCGATTATGGGCAGTTATGCCGAACGCGGGCAGGCATCACTGGACGCAGGTTGCGATATGATCCTGGTCTGCAATAATCGTAAAGGGGCCGTCAGCGTGTTAGATAATCTGTCACCGATCAAGGCAGAGCGTGTTACACGTTTGTATCATAAAGGTTCATTTTCGCGACAGGAACTGATGGACTCGGCTCGCTGGAAGGCGAGCAGCACCCGTCTGAATCAGTTACATGAACGCTGGCAGGAAGAGAAAGCAGGTCACTAACCCTGGCTTATGTGAGGAAGCGATGATTATCTATTTACACGGTTTTGACTCTAACAGTCCGGGTAACCACGAGAAAGTCTTACAATTGCAGTTTATTGACCCGGATGTACGCTTGATAAGCTACAGTACGCGGCATCCGAAACATGATATGCAGCATCTGCTTAAAGAAGTGGACAAAATGTTGCAACTGAACGTCGACGAGCGTCCGCTGATTTGCGGCGTTGGTCTGGGCGGATACTGGGCGGAACGGATTGGTTTTCTTTGCGATATCCGCCAGGTGATCTTCAACCCTAATTTGTTCCCTTATGAGAACATGGAAGGCAAGATTGATCGCCCGGAAGAGTATGCCGATATTGCCACTAAGTGTGTGACCAACTTCCGCGAGAAGAATCGCGATCGTTGCCTGGTGATTTTGTCGCGTAATGATGAAGCGCTTAACAGCCAGCGGACATCTGAAGAGTTGCATCATTATTACGAGATTGTCTGGGACGAAGAGCAGACGCACAAATTCAAGAATATCTCCCCGCATTTGCAGCGCATTAAAGCGTTCAAAACCCTCGGGTAAATGCCCTCGTCGCATCAGGTAACCTTGCCGGTACCTGATGCGCTCCGAATTCTGTAAGTCGGATAAGGCGTTTACGCCGCATCCGACAGTCGAGCATCAATGCCTGATGCGCCTCTTATCAGGCCTACCGAACGCCCTGCATACACCCCTCACTCTATATCACTCTCACAAATTCGCTCAAATAATAAACAATAAACTCTATTTTTTGATCTCACCCGGTAAAGTCGCCTATCTTTTCAGCAACAAAACTTGATTAACATCAATTTTGGTATGACCAATGCACCATTCATGTTATTCTCAATAGCGAAGAACATTTTCATTGCTGTAACCTGTTGTTAATTAAGAGCTATGTTAATAACCATTAATTAACAATTGGTTAATAAATTTAAGGGGGTCACGTTGACTACGCCATTGAAAAAGATTGTGATTGTCGGCGGCGGTGCTGGTGGGCTGGAAATGGCAACACAGCTGGGGCATAAGCTGGGACGTAAGAAAAAAGCCAAAATTACGCTGGTCGATCGTAACCACAGCCACCTGTGGAAACCGCTGCTGCACGAAGTGGCGACTGGCTCGCTTGATGAAGGCGTCGATGCGTTGAGCTATCTGGCCCATGCGCGCAATCATGGTTTCCAGTTCCAGTTGGGTTCCGTCATTGATATTGATCGTGAAGCGAAAACAATCACTATTGCAGAACTACGCGACGAGAAAGGTGAACTGCTGGTTCCGGAACGTAAAATCGCCTATGACACCCTGGTCATGGCGCTGGGTAGCACCTCTAACGATTTCAATACGCCAGGCGTCAAAGAGAACTGCATTTTCCTCGATAACCCGCACCAGGCGCGTCGCTTCCACCAGGAGATGCTGAATCTGTTCCTGAAATACTCCGCCAACCTGGGCGCGAATGGCAAAGTGAACATTGCGATTGTCGGTGGCGGCGCGACGGGTGTAGAACTCTCCGCTGAGTTGCATAACGCGGTCAAGCAACTGCACAGCTACGGTTATAAAGGTCTGACCAACGAAGCCCTGAACGTAACGCTAGTAGAAGCGGGAGAACGTATTTTGCCTGCATTACCGCCACGCATCTCTGCTGCGGCCCATAGTGAGTTAACGAAACTTGGCGTTCGCGTGCTGACGCAAACCATGGTCACCAGTGCTGATGAAGGCGGCCTGCACACTAAAGATGGTGAATATATTGAGGCTGATCTGATGGTGTGGGCAGCCGGGATCAAAGCGCCAGACTTCCTGAAAGATATCGGTGGTCTTGAAACTAACCGTATCAACCAGCTGGTGGTGGAACCGACGCTGCAAACCACCCGCGATCCAGACATTTACGCTATTGGCGACTGCGCGTCATGCACGCGTCCGGAAGGGGGCTTTGTTCCGCCGCGTGCTCAGGCTGCACACCAGATGGCGACTTGCGCAATGAACAATATTCTGGCGCAGATAAACGGTAAGCCGCTGAAAAATTATCAGTATAAAGATCATGGTTCACTGGTATCGCTGTCGAACTTCTCCACCGTTGGTAGCCTGATGGGTAACTTGACGCGCGGCTCAATGATGATTGAAGGACGAATTGCGCGCTTTGTATATATCTCGCTATACCGAATGCATCAGATTGCGCTGCATGGTTACTTTAAAACCGGATTAATGATGCTGGTGGGGAGTATTAACCGCGTTATCCGTCCGCGTTTGAAGTTGCATTAATCGACGTACACTGGCGGATGTGGCATAAACGCCTCATCCGCCCTGGACAAATGGTACGAGCGGTAGGCCTGATAAGACGCGTTAAGCGTCGCATCAGGCATTCCTTCAGACTCCTCCGAATCATTAAGTATTTCCAGCCATTCCCGCGCTTTTCATCTTCTGTCTGATAGCTGCTTTTCTCCTTCGCTTGCATGATTGGCATAACTGCAAAGAAGGAGGTGTTCCCGTGAATAAATCAATGTTGGCGGGTATCGGGATTGGTGTCGCAGCTGCGCTGGGCGTAGCGGCAGTGGCCAGTCTGAACGTGTTTGAACGTGGCCCGCAATACGCTCAGGTTGTTTCTGCAACCCCAATCAAGGAAACGGTTAAAACACCGCGTCAGGAGTGTCGCAACGTCACAGTGACCCATCGTCGACCGGTGCAGGATGAAAATCGCATTACCGGGTCGGTGCTCGGCGCTGTTGCTGGCGGCGTGATAGGGCATCAGTTTGGCGGTGGTCGCGGTAAAGATGTCGCCACTGTTGTGGGGGCGCTGGGTGGTGGATATGCCGGTAACCAGATCCAGGGCTCTCTCCAGGAAAGCGATACTTACACGACTACGCAACAGCGTTGTAAAACGGTGTATGACAAGTCAGAAAAAATGCTCGGTTATGATGTGACCTATAAGATTGGCGATCAGCAGGGCAAAATCCGCATGGACCGCGATCCGGGTACGCAGATCCCGCTAGATAGTAATGGGCAACTGATTTTGAATAACAAAGTATAACAAGGCTGTACTCTGCAATTTGGCCCCTCATTCGCTCAGGCTGAGGGGCTTTTTTTGCGACTTATTTCACCAGTTCGGGCCATAAACGCAAAGTCGTTCCGGCAATCTGCATTAGTTTTTCCAGCGATGCACCTTCGCGTGCGCTGATCGACATCCCCTGAATAATACAATTAAGGAATTCTGCCAGATGTGTCACGTCACAGTGGGTCGGGATTTCCCCGCGCGCTTGTCGTTGACATAAAAACTGCTGCAAAGTGCGCTCTTGCATCGCATGGCGTGATTTCAACGTATTGGCGATATCTCCTGAATCTGGGGAGAGGGTGGTGCAGTTGTTGATCATGAAGCAGCCTGCCGGGGTGTCTTTGCTGGTAAAGCAGTTGGCGATGGCAGCAAAATAGTCAGCCAGCGCAGACTTCACGCTTTTCTCTTCACAAAACAGCTGTGCTTCATGCTTAGCGGCAAAACGATCGATATAGCGGTCGAGAACGGCACGAAATAACCCCTCTTTGTTGGTAAATTCCGCGTATAGCGTGGGCGCTTTGGCTCCGGTCGCTTCGACGAGGTCCGCAAGAGAAGTCGCTTCATAACCGTGTTGCCAGAACAATTTCATGGCCTTATCAAGCGCGGCATCCCTGTCGAACACTTTTGGGCGGCCACGGCTTTTTTTTACACATTGTGTTGAGTCAGTTGCCATGATGCCGTTGTACCTGGTGACTGTGAATGAAAGGTTATTATAAAAATAATCACCTCCGTTCACCAGTCCAGATCCCATAAAAATAATTGCTTTCTATTTAACTGAAATTTAAAGATTTTTAAATTAATTAATGATTGTTATAAAAAATATCTTGTATGTGATCCAGATCACATATGTCATTTAGTTATCGATCGTTAAGTAATTGCTTGCGACGTCATTCATCTGCATAAGGCCACTATTATGAAAAACGTAAAAATCCTCATCGCTGCGGCGATTTTAAGCTCCATGTCATTTGCCAGCTTTGCGGCTGTCGAAGTTCAGTCAACGCCAGAAGGCCAACAAAAAGTCGGTACAATCAGTGCTAAAGCGGGGACAAATCTGGGATCGCTGGAAGAGCAGCTGGCGCAAAAAGCGGATGAGATGGGCGCAAAATCTTTCCGTATTACTTCTGTAACCGGTCCGAATACCCTCCATGGAACAGCAGTAATTTATAAATAAGCATTAACCCTCATTAATGCCTGCTACTGCTGATTTTTTCCCCGCGACATGCCGTGTCGCGGGGATTTTTTTTATCCAGGATTTACAGAGTTTGTGGGCTCACTTGATGACGGCGGACATCCACCGGCATCCCGGAACGGACATCCATCACATGTTGCATCACTTCAGCGTCAGTTTGTGCTGCATCTTTAAATGATTGCATTGCGCTATTCAGCGTAATTGGCAGCAGCTGCGGATCGTCATCAATCTTCTCTGACAGCGGCTGATGTACTTCAACCAGACGCGCACCGTTTGGTTCGGCAGAGACTTTTATCGGAGTGTTGATGATATTCACTTTGGTGCCTGGGGTGACCTGGCTAAAGAGTGTTTTGATATCGTCATCCCGCAGACGAATACAGCCAGAACTTACCCGCATGCCAATGCCGAAATCGGCGTTCGTACCATGAAGCAAATAAACGCCGCCATAGGCCGCCAGACGAATCGCATGATGGCCCATTGGGTTATCCGGTCCAGCCGGCACTACCGCAGGCAACTCAATTCCCTGTGCTTTATAACGGGCGCGGGTGTTTGCCGTTGGCGTCCAGGTTGGGTTTGCCGTTTGTCTGAAACGGTGGTCACCATTGTCGGTGTCAGCGTGTCACCACCTAACTGACAATACCTATTGGATACACGGTTACCGAATTTTTACCCGGCGGGTAGTAATAGAGACGCAGCTCCGCAATGTTGATCACAATGCCTTCGCGCGGCGCGTCTGGAAGTAGGGTTTGCAACGGGATCGTTAACACGCTGCCCGCGCGCGGTACGTAAGGATCAACGCCGGGGTTAGCCTGTAACAGAGCGAGAAAGCCGACGTTATATTTTTTGGCGATGGCTTCCAGAGAACCACCGTCATTTTCCACCACATGAAATTTGTTTTCGCCAACCAGACGACTGCCCGCTGGCGGCAGCGGCCAAGTGTTGGCTTTTGCCGGTAGCGCCAGCGCCACGGCAGCGGCGAACGTAAAAAACGTTAGCCAGCGAGAAAAACGCGTTTTGATCATCACCAAAAATCCATAATAAATATAAGGTTATTGTAATAAACAGATAAGCCTGAATTATGGATGGTGACAGTGTCGGATAGTGCAGGGAAGTGCAAAGAATTTGTAAATGTTGCCGATGGGGGCGCAGAAACGCCCCCGATTTACCATTAAGCGATCGCGTTCTCTTCCAGTTCACGCATAAACTGGCGTACCCATTCGATACGCGTTTTCCGCTCACTCAAATCCTGAATAAATTTCAGGCGCGTCGGACCATCAAGGCGGTAATGCTGCGGCTGTTTTTGCAGCAAACCAATCAACCAGGCCGGATTAACGTGATTCTTCTCGGCAAATTCGATCACCCCGCCTTTCTCATTACCTTCCAGCTTCCTGATCCCCAGTTTCTGCGCTTGCTGGCGCAGACGGGCAACATCCAGCAGGGTACGCGCCGGATCCGGCAGCAGGCCGAAGCGATCGATAAGCTCGACTTTGATCTCTTCCAGTTCGTTTTCCGTTTTGGCGCTGGCAATACGTTTATAGAACGACAAACGCGTATTCACGTCAGGAATGAAATCATCTGGCAATAGCGACGGCATCCGCAGCTCGACTTCTGTTTGCTGGCTGGTGAGATCTTCCAGCGACGGCTCGCGTCCGGCTTTCAGTGCATCGACGGCGTTTTCCAGCAACTCCATATACAGCGAGAAACCGATGGTTTCCATTGAGCCACTTTGTTCTTCGCCAAGCAGTTCACCCGCGCCGCGGATCTCCAGATCGTGCGTTGCCAGCGCAAAGCCTGCACCGAGATCTTCCAGCGAGGCAATCGCTTCAAGACGTTTTTGTGCATCGGTAGTCATCGCTTTTGGATGCGGCGTCAGCAGCCATGCATATGCCTGATGATGTGAACGTCCGACGCGACCGCGTAACTGGTGCAGCTGCGCCAGACCGAAGTGATCCGCGCGTTCAATGATAATGGTGTTGGCTGTCGGGATGTCGATCCCGGTTTCGATAATGGTTGTACAAACCAGCACGTTGAAACGTTGATGATGGAAATCATTCATCACCCGTTCCAGTTCGCGCTCGCGCATCTGCCCGTGACCGATGGCGATCCGCGCTTCTGGCACCAGTTCTGCCAGCCGTTCGGCAGCTTTCTGGATGTTTTCCACATCATTGTAGAGATAATAAACCTGCCCCCCGCGCAAAATTTCACGCAGGATCGCCTCCCGGACCACCAGGCTGTCATACTCACGGACAAAGGTTTTAACTGCCAGACGACGGGCGGGCGGCGTGGCGATAATCGACAGGTCACGCATTCCGCTCATTGCCATATTCAGCGTGCGTGGGATCGGCGTTGCAGTAAGCGTCAGAATATCCACGTTCGCGCGCATCGCTTTAATGCGCTCTTTATGACGCACCCCGAAGCGGTGTTCTTCATCGACAATCAGCAGGCCTAAATCTTTAAACTTGACGTCACTTTGCAGCAGTTTGTGCGTACCGATCAGAATATCGATTTTCCCTTCCGCCACTTCCGCAAGGATTTGCGTCTGCTCTTTGGCGCTGCGGAAACGGGAGATCATTTCGATACGTACCGGCCAGTTGGCGAAACGGTCGCGGAAGTTGTCGTAATGCTGCTGCGCGAGAAGGGTGGTAGGCACCAACACCGCCACCTGCTTGTGGTTATCTACTGCCAGGAAAGCGGCGCGCATCGCCACTTCTGTTTTACCAAAGCCAACATCGCCGCACACCAGACGATCCATTGCCAGCGGCTGACACATGTCGCTAAGTACCGCATTAATGGCCTGCGCCTGATCCGGCGTGGTTTCAAACGGGAAGCTGTCGCAGAACAACTGATACTGCTCACGATCGTGTTTAAACGCGAAGCCCTCTTTGGCGGCGCGTTGCGCGTAGATATCCAGCAATTCCGCCGCCACATCACGCACTTTTTCCGCCGCTTTCTGCCGCGCGCGTGACCACGCATCGCCGCCAAGTTTATGCAGCGGGGCGTTTTCTTCCGCGCCACCTGCGTAACGGCTAATCAGATGCAGTGACGACACCGGAACATACAGTTTGGCGTCGTTGGCATAGGTGAGCATCAAATACTCGCCAGTAATGCCGCCCGCTTCGAGCGTGGTCATTCCGGCATAGCGCCCGACACCGTGCTCCAGATGGACCACCGGCTGACCAATATGCAGCTCCGCAAGGTTACGGATCAGTGTATCGGGGTTGATGGTGCGGCGAGAATCCTGACGACGGCGGGCAACACGTTCACCGAGCAGATCGCTTTCGCAGATCAGCGCCAGATTACGCACCTTATCGACAAAACCATGTTCGGCAGCGCCAATCATCAGATAACGCCCACGGTCGCTGGCTTCATCAAGACGCATAATGCGTTGCGGAGCAATTTTAATTCGTGCGAGCAGTTCACCCAGCGCTTCACGGCGACCTTCACTTTCTACCGAGAACACCACCGGACCGTCGAAAGTCTCGAGGAACTTACGCAGCGCATCCAGCGGCGCTTTTTGTTGCGCCTGAACGGCCAGGTCTGGCAGTTTCTGGAAACCTAAATTGGCATTCGCGGCTTTTGTCGGTAAATGTTTAGTTTTTAGCTGCACCCGGGGCCAGTTTTTCAGCTCTGAGAAGAGCTCGTCCACCCGCAGCCAGAGCGATTGTGGTGGCAACAGCGGGCGCATCGGATCGACGCCGCGATTCTCAAAACGCGCCAGCGTGTCAGCCTGGAAACGTTCGGCACTGGTTTCCAGATCGCCAGTATTCACGAGCAAGGTATTGGCAGGGAAATAACTGAACAGCGGCGGCAGTGGTTCGCTGAAGAACAATGGCTGCCAGTACTCGATCCCGGCAGGTAATGTGCCTTTACTCACTTGCTGGTAAATATGTTCCGGATCGCGCTTCACTTCGAAGGTATCGCGCCACTGGCTGCGGAACAGTTCAATTGCCGCTTTATCGGTCGGAAATTCGTGCGCGGGCAGCAGATTGATCGCTTCTACTTCCTCCAGCGTGCGCTGGCTGTCGACGTCAAACACCCGCAGGCTGTCGATTTCATCATCAAAGAAATCAAGACGATAAGGCAGCTCACTCCCCATCGGGAAGAGATCCAGCAACGCGCCGCGCGTGGCGTATTCGCCGTGCTCCATCACCTGGTCAACATGGCGATAACCGGCGCTGTCCAGTTGGGTTCGTAATGCATCTCGTGACAGACGCTGACCTTTTTTCATCACCAGCGCATGACCGTGGAGAAAACTGTGTGGGCAAACGCGCTGCATAAGCGTATTCACCGGAACAATCAGTACGCCACGCTGCATCGTCGGTAGCTGGTAAAGGGTGGAAAGGCGCGAGGAGATAATGTCCTGATGAGGCGAAAAGCTGTCGTAGGGAAGAGTTTCCCAGTCCGCCAGATTCATCACCATCTGATCGGTGAACTGACTGATTTCATCATGCAAACGCAGAGCATTTTGCATATCTGGTGCAATGAGTACCACCGGACCGGCGTGACGTTCGGCAATTTCCGCTACCAGCGTTGCACAGGCTGCGCCGGTTAACTCGCCCAGCAGACGCTGCTCACCCGCTTTGACGGGCAGCGTATAACGATATTGTTCAGGCATAACGGTTGTCAGATTCTCGTTAGGATATGCCTCAACATATGGGGGCATATCTCTGATAAGCAATGCTGTTCATTATCCGTAATCGACATGGTTTAGCAAATTGAATCGCCCCGGCTGGGGCGATGGCTTAGCGGGAGTAACTGACGGCAGCGGGCAGTGAAGGCGGGGAGAACAACAGATCGCTGAATGCACGCTGTGAAAGTTTTCTTACCAGCAAGCCCGCAACAGTACAGATGAACAAACTGACAAAGGGATAAACCAGCAGGAGTGTCAGTTCGACTTGCGGCGACCAGCGTGCTGCGTTCATTTGCGCAAGCAGAGTTAAGCTGAATATTTCAACCAGAATGCGATGGGTGGTGTAGATAGCAATGGTGTTGGAGCCAATCACATTCAGCAGGCTGGTGGAGCGCATACCGAATCGTTGCTCGTACTGATAAAAAAGCTTCATGATCACCACAATCGATACCAGCGACAACAGCAGCGAGATAGTAAACAACCAGGCACCGACCGCCAGAACGGTAAGCAAAGAAGCCATCAGCAGATGGCGGCGCAACGGTACCTCTTTAACACAGGTCATTATTGTTGCGCCAAACCATGCGCCAAGGCTGTAATAAGGCAAATTGCGGATCACACTGTTCATTCCCCACCACGGCGTGGGAACGAAATTAACCGCCACACTCAGCAGTACAAACAAGGCGAATAGTGGCAGCGCCAGACGGCTAAAAATTTTACATACCACGAAATAGACAATTAACGCATACAGATACCACAAGCTGGTGCTGGCGGTGATCATCCCGTGCAGGAACTCACCGGTGGAATCGGCATAAGCGGCATTGGAGGCATTGCTTAAATCGCGCTCAGGTGCCAGCCACTGGTTCAGCGCACTTAACGCCAGCCACTGCACCACGCCCCAAAGCGCCAGCACCCAGAAGATGTTCCAGATCCGTTTATCGAGACAATTTCCCCACGGTACGCTGTCGATATAGCGGCGAATCAAATAGCCGGATATAAAGAAAAAAACCGGCATACGAAAGGGGGCAAGGTAAAGATTGAAATAGATCCAGCATTTGCTCAGGACTTCCGATAACGGATGCTGAAAAGTGGTCATATGCGGATAAAAGGTAATGACCGAGTGATAAATCACCACCGGATAAATACATAACCCTTTGATCTGGTTAATCCATAGCTCTTTTTGTTTCATCAGGACAACACGCTCTTTTTTAATTTACATGCGGTTGATCCTGCGGGTTATGACCCGAGGTGTAATGGGTATCTGTCTGTATTGGATGATTTTTCAGATTAAGATCAGGCGGCAAGATTGATGATAAAACATGGCAATTTAGCCGATTGATTTACGGGGGCTTTTCAGATTAGCCCTGACGATCACTTACAGTTCAGACGTTTACCCATCTTGCTTTCGCTTATATACTCGTGTCTTTGCTACAGCAACCAGACGGATTTCATGTACCAACCTGTCGCTCTATTTATTGGCCTGCGTTACATGCGTGGGCGTGCAGCGGATCGCTTCGGTCGTTTCGTCTCCTGGCTTTCTACCATCGGCATTACCCTCGGGGTGATGGCGCTGGTCACAGTATTGTCAGTGATGAACGGCTTTGAGCGCGAGCTGCAAAACAACATCCTTGGCCTGATGCCACAGGCAATTCTCTCTTCTGAGCATGGCTCTCTTAACCCGCAGCAACTCCCGGAAACGGCAGTCAAACTGGACGGCGTTAATCGCGTCGCACCTATTACTACCGGTGATGTGGTACTGCAAAGCGCGCGCAGCGTGGCGGTCGGGGTGATGCTGGGTATCGATCCGGCGCAAAAAGATCCACTAACGCCGTATCTGGTCAATGTGAAACAAACTGACCTCGAGCCGGGGAAATATAATGTCATCCTCGGCGAACAACTTGCCTCACAGCTAGGCGTTAATCGCGGTGATCAAATCCGCATGATGGTACCATCTGCCAGCCAGTTCACGCCGATGGGGCGTATTCCAAGTCAGCGCCTGTTCAATGTGATTGGCACTTTCGCCGCCAACAGTGAAGTCGATGGCAATGAAATGCTGGTGAATATTGAGGATGCCTCGCGTCTGATGCGTTATCCGGCAGGCAATATTACCGGCTGGCGTTTGTGGCTGGATGAGCCGCTGAAAGTCGACTCATTAAGTCAGCAAAAACTGCCTGAAGACAGCAAATGGCAGGACTGGCGTGATCGTAAAGGCGAGTTGTTCCAGGCCGTACGCATGGAAAAAAATATGATGGGTTTACTGCTGAGCCTGATTGTCGCCGTTGCGGCGTTTAACATTATTACCTCGCTGGGGCTGATGGTGATGGAGAAGCAGGGCGAAGTAGCGATCCTGCAAACGCAAGGCTTAACTCCGCGACAAATCATGATGATCTTTATGGTGCAAGGGGCCAGCGCCGGGATTATCGGTGCGATCCTCGGAGCGGCGCTTGGCGCACTGCTTGCCAGCCAGTTAAATAATCTGATGCCAATAATCGGCGTCCTGCTTGATGGCGCGGCGCTGCCGATGGCTATCGAACCTTTACAGGTCATTGTTATTGCGCTGGTGGCGATGGCTATCGCGCTGCTGTCTACGCTTTACCCTTCATGGCGCGCTGCCGCCACACAACCCGCTGAGGCTTTACGTTATGAATAAGATCCTGTTGCAATGCGACAACCTGTGCAAACGCTATCAGGAAGGCAGTGTGCAAACCGATGTACTGCACAATGTCAGTTTCAGTGTCGGCGAAGGTGAAATGATGGCGATCGTCGGTAGCTCTGGTTCCGGTAAAAGCACCTTGCTGCACCTGCTGGGCGGACTGGATACGCCAACCTCCGGCGATGTGATCTTTAACGGTCAACCGATGAGCAAACTGTCGTCGGCAGCAAAAGCAGAACTGCGCAACCAGAAACTGGGCTTTATTTATCAGTTTCACCACCTGCTGCCGGATTTTACCGCCCTGGAAAACGTGGCTATGCCGCTGCTGATTGGCAAGAAAAAGCCCGCTGAAATCAACAGCCGTGCACTGGAGATGTTAAAAGCGGTGGGGCTGGAGCATCGTGCGAATCACCGCCCATCTGAACTTTCTGGCGGCGAACGCCAGCGTGTAGCGATTGCCCGTGCGCTGGTCAATAATCCGCGTCTGGTACTGGCGGATGAGCCTACCGGTAACCTCGATGCGCGTAACGCCGACAGCATCTTCCAGTTGCTTGGGGAATTGAATCGCTTGCAGGGCACCGCCTTCCTGGTGGTTACTCACGACCTGCAACTGGCGAAACGTATGAGCCGCCAGTTAGAAATGCGTGATGGACGTCTGACGGCGGAACTGAGCCTGATGGGGGCGGAGTAATGGCGATGCCTTTATCGTTATTAATTGGCCTGCGTTTTAGTCGCGGACGGCGGCGCGGCGGCATGGTGTCGCTGATCTCCGTCATTTCTACCATTGGCATTGCCCTCGGTGTGGCGGTATTGATCGTCGGCTTAAGCGCGATGAACGGCTTTGAACGCGAACTGAATAACCGCATTCTGGCGGTGGTGCCGCATGGTGAAATCGAAGCGGTAAATCAGCCATGGACTAACTGGCAGGAAGCACTGGATAAAGTGCAGAAAGTGCCGGGTATTGCCGCCGCTGCGCCGTATATCAATTTCACCGGGCTGGTGGAAAGTGGAGCGAATCTGCGCGCAATCCAGGTGAAGGGCGTTAACCCACAACAGGAACAGCGTCTGAGCGCATTACCCTCGTTTGTTCAGGGGGATGCGTGGCGCAATTTTAAAGCGGGCGAACAGCAAATTATCATCGGCAAAGGCGTGGCGGATGCGCTGAAAGTGAAGCAGGGCGATTGGGTGTCGATCATGATCCCCAACTCGAATCCTGAGCATAAACTGATGCAGCCAAAACGTGTGCGTTTGTACGTTGCGGGTATTTTGCAGTTGAGTGGCCAACTCGATCACAGTTTTGCCATGATCCCGCTGGCGGATGCCCAACAATATCTTGATATGGGTTCCAGCGTGTCAGGTATTGCCCTTAAAATGACGGATGTTTTCAACGCCAATAAGCTGGTACGCGATGCGGGTGAAATGACCAACAGCTATGTTTATATTAAAAGCTGGATTGGTACTTACGGCTATATGTATCGCGATATCCAGATGATCCGCGCCATTATGTATCTGGCGATGGTACTGGTGATTGGCGTGGCCTGTTTCAACATCGTCTCCACCTTAGTGATGGCGGTGAAAGACAAGAGTGGCGATATCGCAGTATTAAGAACGCTGGGGGCGAAAGATGGTTTAATTCGCGCCATCTTTGTCTGGTATGGATTGCTGGCAGGGCTGTTCGGCAGCCTGTGTGGGCTGATTATCGGCGTAGTTGTTTCACTGCAACTTACCCCGATTATTGAGCGGATTGAAAAGCTGATCGGTCATCAGTTCCTCTCCAGCGATATCTATTTTATTGACTTCCTGCCATCGGAATTGCACTGGCTGGACGTCTTCTACGTACTGGTCACAGCATTGTTGCTGAGTCTTTTGGCAAGTTGGTATCCGGCGCGGCGCGCCAGTAATATTGACCCTGCGCGAGTCCTTAGCGGCCAGTAAAGGCAGTACATTAAAACAAGGAGCGGCAATGTATTACGGGTTTGATATTGGTGGAACAAAAATTGCGCTTGGCGTGTTTGATAGCGGTCGGCAGTTGCAGTGGGAAAAGCGGGTGCCGACACCGCGTGACAGCTATGACGCATTTTTAGATGCAGTGTGCGAGCTGGTAGCCGAAGCTGATCAACGTTTTGGCTGTAGAGGTTCTGTCGGCATTGGTATACCGGGAATGCCGGAAACAGAAGATGGTACGCTGTATACCGCCAATGTCCCCGCAGCCAGCGGTAAACCGCTGCGTGCCGACCTGAGCGCACGTCTTGATCGCGATGTACGCCTTGATAACGATGCCAACTGTTTTGCCCTTTCAGAAGCCTGGGATGATGAATTTACGCAATATCCACTGGTGATGGGGTTGATTCTTGGTACCGGCGTTGGCGGTGGGCTGATTTTCAACGGCAAACCGATTACCGGTAAAAGCTACATTACCGGCGAGTTTGGCCATATGCGTCTGCCGGTTGATGCGTTAACCATGATGGGGTTGGATTTCCCGTTACGTCGCTGCGGCTGTGGTCAGCATGGCTGCATTGAGAATTATCTGTCTGGTCGCGGTTTTGCGTGGCTGTATCAACACTATTATCATCAACAGTTGCAGGCTCCCGAAATTATTGCGCTTTATAATCAAGGCGATGAGCAGGCAAGGGCGCACGTTGAGCGTTATCTGGATTTATTAGCGGTTTGTCTGGGAAATATCCTGACCATTGTTGACCCTGACCTGGTCGTCATTGGTGGTGGCTTATCGAATTTCCCGGCAATCACAACGCAACTGGCGGACAGGCTGCCTCGTCATCTCTTACCTGTAGCTCGTGTTCCGCGCATTGAACGCGCGCACCACGGTGATGCGGGAGGAATGCGTGGTGCGGCCTTCCTACATCTAACCGATTAAACAACAGAGGTTGCTATGCTGTCGCGTCGGGGTCATCGGTTAAGTCGTTTTCGTAAAAATAAACGCCGCCTGCGCGAGCGTTTGCGTCAGCGTATTTTTTCAGAGATAAAGTGGTGCCGGAAGCAATGGAAAAACCAAGAGTACTCGTACTGACAGGGGCAGGAATTTCTGCGGAATCAGGTATTCGTACCTTTCGCGCCGCAGATGGCCTGTGGGAAGAACATCGGGTTGAAGATGTGGCAACGCCGGAAGGTTTCGATCGCGATCCTGAACTGGTGCAAGCGTTTTATAACGCCCGTCGTCGACAGCTGCAGCAGCCAAAAATTCAGCCTAACGCCGCGCATCTTGCGCTGGCTAAACTGCAAGACGCTCTCGGCGATCGCTTTTTGCTGGTAACGCAGAATATAGACAACCTGCATGAACGCGCAGGTAATACCAATGTCATTCATATGCATGGGGAATTGCTGAAAGTTCGTTGTTCGCAAAGTGGTCAGGTTCTCGACTGGACCGGAGACGTTACGCCAGAAGATAAATGCCATTGTTGCCAGTTCCCGGCACCCTTGCGCCCGCACGTCGTTTGGTTTGGCGAAATGCCACTCGGCATGGATGAAATTTATATGGCGTTGTCGATGGCTGATATTTTCATTGCCATTGGTACTTCCGGGCATGTTTATCCGGCGGCTGGGTTTGTTCACGAAGCGAAACTGCATGGCGCGCACACCGTGGAACTGAATCTCGAACCAAGTCAGGTCGGTAATGAATTTGCCGAGAAATATAACGGCCCGGCAAGCCAGGTGGTGCCTGAGTTTGTTGAAAAGTTGCTGAAGGGATTATAAAGCAGGAAGCATTGCCTGATGCGCTACGCTTATCAGGCCTACGAGCGGACCACAATACCGACGAAAGAGTGGGATAAAACTCTACTGTCCTGACTCATTAGCCACATCCTTGCTAAATAAAAAACGGGCGGTAATACCACCGCCCGCTTGCTGAATTAACGTCCTGCTTTCAGCTTCTGATAATACTCTTCATAAATGCTGCTGGCTGCGCCAACGTCATTCTGCCATTCGCCATTTTTAATGGTTTCAGCATCCGGGTAGAGCGTTTTATCGTTCGCCACTTCTGGACTTAACAGCTTACGCGCCGCAAGGTTTGGCGTTGGATAACCGATAGTTTCAGCAACCTGTTTTGCCACATCCGGGCGCAGCAGGAAGTTGATCAATTTCAGCGCGCCTTCTTTGTTTTTGGCATTTGCCGGGATCGCCAGGCTGTCCATCCAGAATATGCCGCCTTCTTTCGGCCACACCACGTCAATAGGCGTACCCGCCTGGCGTGCAACGAAAGCAGAACCGTTCCAGATCATGCCGAGGTTAACTTCGCCTTCCATGTACGGGTTAGCCGGGTTATCGGAGTTAAACGCTGCGACGTTTGGCATCAGTTTTTTCAGCTCGTTATATGCAGCTTCAATCTCTTTCGGATCGGTGGTGTTACCGGAATAGCCCAGCTTACGCAGCGCCATCTGGAACACTTCACGGGCATCGTCGGTCAACAGCAGGCTGCCTTTGTACTCTGGCTTCCACAGATCGGCCCAGCTGGTGACAGATTTCGGATCCACCGCATCACCGTTAACACCAATCGCCGTCGCCCCCCAGATATACGGAATGGAGTAGTCGTTATTCGGGTCAAAAGGCTTGTTGAGCATGTCTGGATCGAGATTGCTGAAGTTCGTTAACTTCGACTTGTCGATCTTCTGGATCATCCCTTCTTTACGCATTTTATCGACGTAATAGGTTGAAGGAACCACCAGGTCATACGCACCGTCTTTGTACGTTTTCAGCTTGGCGTACATGGTTTCGTTCGACTCGTAAGTCGAATAGATAACCTTAATACCGGTTTCTTTGGTGAACTGTTCAAGCAGTCCTGGCGGCACGTACTCGGTCCAGTTGTAGAAATACAGCGTGTTGTTGTCATCGGCGTGAGCGGCGCCCAGTGCCAGAGCACCCGCCGCGAGCAGGTGGCGTGACCATTTTTTCATTTAACGTCCCCTGTGTTACCTTTCGTTTTATCACGAGCAATAAGCTGACTGGCAATAACCATCACCAGCGACAGCACCAGTAATATGGTTGCCAGCGCGTTAACTTCCGGCGATACGCCGACTTTGACCATCGAATAAATTTTTAACGGCAGAATTTCATAACTTGGTCCGGTGACGAACGAAGAAACTACCACATCGTCCATCGACAGGGTAAAGCTTAACACCCAGCCCGCTGCCACCGCTGGCATTGCCAGTGGCAGTATGATTTTTCGCAGAATGGTAAATTCGCTGGCACCGAGATCTTTCGCCGCTTCCAGCATCCGCACGTCAAAACCTTTCAGGCGCGAATACACCGTCACCACCACAAATGGCAGGCAGAAGGTGATATGCGAGAACAGCAGCGACCAGAAGCCAAGCTGAATACCCAGCAGCATAAACAGCACCAGCAGCGAAATTGCCATCACGATATCTGGTGACATCATTACCACAAACAGCATTCCGCTAACGAACGGCTTACCGCGAAAGCGATAACGGTACAGCGCAACTGCCGTCAGTGAACCGATAAGCGTAGCAAACGTCGCCGAAAACACCGCCATTGTTAGTGAATGCTGCGCTGCCTGTAACAGGCTGTCGTTGTTCATCAGCAGGCTATACCATTTGGTGGTAAAACCCTGCCAGTTGATGCCAAAGCGCGAGCTGTTAAAGGAGTTCACAATCAAAATAATGATTGGGATATACAGGTACGCGTAGATAGCGGTCATAAAACCGCCGCGAAGCAGTCGACCGATCATTCGAGTTCCACCTTCTTATTCATAAGGTGGAGCACTTTCAGGATTTTGAATTTATTCAATTTTTTCCTTTCTCCAAAATCTCTCCAAAACGTTTCCCCAAAACTAGGCCACGCATTTTACAACATTTTTTTCCTGAGATGGTGACGGATATTCCATATGGTGTTTGTCAAATAACCAGCTTAACCCATTCCTGACCTCGAGTATCGTTATAGCGATCGGTGGTTGCCTGGACTTTATGTCCTAGTAATGTTTTTGTATCGATACCCTGTGCACGGTACAGCCGTTCTGATAGAGAGCGTTGTTCATGAAATGTTGGCGGAGTTTTTCCTGCTGGTGGAATTATCCCAGCCAGATCCCGTGCTTTGGCAAAGTAGTCGCTCAGGTTGTCTTTACTCATCGGCTTCGGTTGTTTCTGGTGCCGACTATGGATTAGATATGGACTTAATATTCTGTCTCGGCACCCATCAATAACTTCTTTTAACGTTATCCCAATGGCATCACAGCGTAGTGTAAGCGGTAACGCCAGACGCATTCCGGTTTTTCCCTGGGTGATATGCAAGTGTTCGTTCCACACATCTGAAAAACGCATGTGGCAAATGTCATCACGGCGCTGACCAGTAACAATCGCAAGAAGCATTGCGTTACGGATAAAGTGTTTTTCAGGCGTTGCATTGTAAATTTTTTGCCAGTCTTCCATGGTGAGCCTGGCTCTGGTTACTTTAGGGATCGGTTTACGGGTAGCCTCCGGAGGATTCCATCCAGGAGGAACTTCCCCTGCATGCTGTGCTTCTTTATAAATATCAACCCATAATCCACGATTTACTCTCGCTGTGCTGACCATGTCTTTATCCAGCCACTCATCCAGTATTAATGCAAAGTCTCTTACTTCCAGTTTGGATTTGCCCCTATATTTCCAGACATCTGTTATCACTTAACCCATTACAAGCCCGCTGCCGCAGATATTCCCGTGGCGAGCGATAACCCAGCGCACTA
>NZ_MECT01000098.1:0-7128 GCF_001722145.1 Shigella sp. FC1544 | reverse complement strand
ACGGTTGTGGCGCACGTCTTCGGTGAACGCACTCTGGCCACACTGGAGCGTCTTCTGAGCCTGCTGTCGGCCTTTGAGGTCGTGGTATGGATGACGGATGGCTGGCCGCTGTATGAATCACGCCTGAAGGGAAAGCTGCACGTTATCAGCAAGCGTTACACTCAGCGCATTGAGCGACATAATCTGAATCTGAGACAACATCTGGCAAGGCTGGGACGGAAGTCACTGTCGTTCTCAAAATCGGTGGAGCTGCATGACAAGGTCATCGGGCATTATCTGAACATAAAACACTATCAGTAAGTTGGAGTCATTACCCGGAAATAGATAATGAGTCAACAACACACAACCCAGGCTTCTGGCCAGGGGATGCTGGAACGCGTGTTTAAACTGCGCGAACATGGCACGACGGCACGGACCGAAGTGATCGCCGGTTTTACCACCTTCCTGACGATGGTTTACATCGTTTTTGTTAACCCACAAATTCTGGGCGTTGCTGGCATGGACACCAGTGCCGTCTTCGTAACAACCTGTCTGATTGCTGCTTTCGGTAGCATTATGATGGGATTGTTTGCAAACCTTCCGGTGGCGCTGGCTCCTGCGATGGGGCTTAACGCCTTTTTCGCTTTTGTGGTTGTCCAGGCAATGGGGCTGCCGTGGCAGATCGGTATGGGCGCAATCTTCTGGGGCGCTGTCGGACTGCTTCTTTTGACCATTTTCCGCGTTCGTTACTGGATGATTGCTAACATTCCGGTAAGTCTGCGTGTGGGTATTACCAGCGGTATCGGCCTGTTTATCGGCATGATGGGGCTGAAAAACGCAGGTGTGATTGTCGCTAACTCGGAAACGCTGGTGAGCATCGGTAATCTGACTTCTCACAGCGTACTTCTGGGTATCCTCGGCTTCTTCATCATTGCTATTCTGGCCTCGCGCAACATTCACGCAGCGGTGCTGGTTTCTATCGTGGTGACGACGCTGCTGGGCTGGATGCTGGGTGATGTGCACTACAATGGCATCGTTTCTGCGCCGCCGAGCGTAATGACAGTTGTGGGTCATGTAGATTTAGCCGGGTCGTTTAACCTCGGGCTGGCAGGGGTGATTTTCTCTTTCATGTTGGTCAACTTGTTTGACTCCTCCGGTACGCTGATTGGCGTGACCGATAAAGCAGGTCTGGCGGATGAGAAGGGGAAATTCCCGCGCATGAAGCAGGCGCTGTATGTCGACAGTATCTCTTCCGTGACCGGTTCGTTTATCGGTACTTCTTCCGTTACGGCTTATATTGAGTCCTCTTCCGGCGTATCGGTTGGCGGTCGTACCGGTCTGACGGCAGTGGTTGTTGGTCTGCTGTTCCTGCTGGTTATCTTTCTGTCGCCGCTGGCGGGAATGGTGCCAGGCTACGCTGCAGCTGGCGCGTTGATGACCTCAAGTCTTGCTCGCGTGAACTGGCAGGATCTTACTGAATCTGTTCCGGCGTTTATTACCGCCGTGATGATGCCGTTCAGCTTTTCGATTACCGAAGGTATTGCGCTGGGCTTTATCTCCTACTGCGTGATGAAGATTGGTACCGGGCGTCTGCGTGACCTTAGCCCGTGCGTAATCATCGTTGCGCTGCTGTTTATCCTGAAGATTGTATTTATCGACGCTCATTAAAATCGATAGCGCATTAAAAACCCGCCATGCATGATTACTGGCGGGTTTTTTATTTAGATCTTAACTCGCTGAATAAACTCACCAAATGCGGTCAATTGCCCGGTCAGGTGGTCCAGCGTACCCTGATCAATCACTTCTCCGGTTTGCCGATCAACTTTGTTCTGAATCACGCCGCCCATAAATTCCGGCTTGTTCATCACCATTGCATCGAGGAAAACCAGAATCTGGCGCAGGTGATACTGACAGCGCGCGCCGCCAATCACGCCCATTGAGCTGGTCTGAATCAACACCGGTTTACCGGCCAGCGGTTGATCCGGCAGGCGGGAAAGCCAGTCGATGGCATTTTTCAGCCCACCCGGTACCGAGTAGTTATATTCCGGCGTGACGATCACCACACCGTCAGCCTGACGGATCTGTTCCGCCAGAGCTTCAACCGTTGCTGGAAAACCTTCTTCCTGCTGTACGTCAGCGTCATACAGGGGAATGTCGGCAATGGAAGGTAACGCATTGACTTCCATGCTCGCCGGAGCAATTTTCGGCAGGGTACGTGCAACCATGCCATTAAATGAGCCTTTGCGCAGGCTCCCCAGTAACGTAACCACCTGCAATTTTTCAGACATAATGACTCCTGTGGTTGTCTATCAATTTGGCGAAAAAGACTTCACGGTAGAGAGCTGGGCAAAACGCATCATCCGGCTGGTAGGATTGTTGGCGCGGCTGTGAATATCCGGCAGGCTTTTCCAGCTGTGTTTGCCATCTAACTCCCAGACACTGAGCTTTTCAATCGCGGGCGTGACCGCCACGGACCACACCAGCACGTCCTCCGCGTCGCATAACGCTTCTACATGATTTACATGAGCACATTTCAGGCGTCCGGCAATGGGCAGCAGCTGCAGATCGCGCGGATCGTCATTCAAAACATCACCGGTTAGTTTTAGCACGCTTCGGCGCAGCGTGATGAGCTGCGCCCGCGCTTCGTTAGGATCGTTTTGTTTACTGATCCATAGCGATTCATTGCTGGAAAAGGTGTGGTTATCGGGCGCGTGTGGGCTATGAAACCCGCGCGTCGCACGCTGTAGTTCCATATCGAGGCCACATTCACCTTCGGTTGTTAACGCCACGCCAACCATATTCCCGGCATAGGAAATAGAAAACGAAGGCAAATTTTTATCACTGAAAACCGGTTTACCTTTCGGCAGGGTGACGATTTCCGGCAATTCGCCAATGCCATACAGCATGAACATCAGTTCTGCGAGTAAACCTCTGGACGCCAGAAAACGGCTTTGACGATGAGGGGGAATGTTTCGGGCTTCTTGATGACACTGGGAGGGGAGACGAACAGAAATCAGATGTCCTTCCGTTAAAATCCCTCGGGCAAAGTGAGTCGCCATTTTTCGCTCCATGCTTAATGGTCCATTATGAATATAAGAGTAATCATTTACTGGAATGATGGACAGACTAAAGCGGCTAAAAGTTCGATTCAGACAAGCTTATTACAACTTTTTTACATTTTATTGTGAAATTGGGTCGCGTTTCATACGATTCGGTTATGCCATCGACGCGTAAAGGTTTTTAATGGTTTCCCGTAACCAGACGATCTTCGGATTATGGCTGTTCCGTTTATGCCACAGCAGGGTAAAAGGAACTTCCAGCTTTTTTTGCTGGCTTTCGTCAAACGGGAGAGGAAGAGCAACCAACGGCAGTTGATGGAGTTGATTGTAGTACTGACAGTAGCGCGGCGCGGTCGCCAGTAGCAGATTGTCGGGTTGCGCTGCCATAAACAGTGACTGCTCAAATTCCGGCAGGCTCATAGCAATCGTGCGTTCGCGCCCGAGCTCCTGTAACACATTGTCCAGCGCCCAGGTGTCGCTCTGTTCCCAGCAAATGCTGATATGCGGATAACGTAAAAAGGTGTCCAGATTCCACGTTTCATGCAGTGCCGGATGATCTTTGCGTAACCAGACGCAGGGTACATCACTAAACAGCACTTCATAATCAATGGCTAACGGTAGCGAGCTTAACAGCTCCCGCGAGCGAGGATGGCTTTCGCGACCGGAAAAACCAATATCCACTTCACCACGAGTAATGGCATCTAAGGAATCGTAATCCCAGTTACGTAGTTTGATGGTCGCCTGCGGGTAACGTTGGTAGATCCGTTTCGACAGCGCATTAAGCATGATCATCATCAGCGGCGATTCCGCCGCCAACTCAAACTTCAGGCCGCGCGGTGTCTGGTGGTGCGGTTTATCCAGCAGCAGATTGCTCATTTGCATCCATTCCGCCAGATTTTGCTCCATGCTGACCATTAGCGGTGTGGGCGACAGCCCCAGCGGTGAGTTCACAAAGAGCGGGTCGTCAAACCACGCTCTTAACTTTGCCAGCGACTTACTCACCGCTGAAGGGGTCACGTTCATCCGCTTCGCCGCTTTGGTCACGCTGCGCTCCTGCATCAGCAGTTGCAGACAGAGCAGCAGATTGAGATCAAGCGTGGTGATGGATTTCTTCATGAGCGGCAACGGGGCGTCCAGGCGCGACGAACATAATCAGCAACAGGCTCACTATGCTACAGGCAATCAGAATCCCGATCAGCATATTCCATGCGCCGATACCAACCACCGCTGCCAGCCAAATCCACAGTGACGAACCGCAAACCTGCGCAATACCTAAGGTCGAGCTGGCTACGCCCGCGCGTAATGAAAATGGTCCTAACGCCTGACTCATCGCTACGCCAAAACCTACCGAGAAACCGGCGCAAATCAGTGTGATACCAAACAGAGAAACCGCATGGGAAGGTGAAACGGCAAGGGTGATCCCCGCTGCAAGGAATAACACCTGTGAGGTGATCATCAACGTACGTGGCTTAAAAATTCCCAGCGCAAATGGCGTGGAGAATGAAACGGTTATGCTGACGCCAGCGGTCAACGCCATAATGGTGGCGTATTCTCCGCGCTCAAAACCCATGATTTCCATCAGCAATACCGGCGATGTATTGACGAAAGTGAGGATCACCGAAACGCTGAGGGTGGTGATAACAACACGGCTGAGGAAAAACCGATTAAGCAGCGACTCGCTATTTTCTCGTGGTTTGTCCGAAGCAGCGGGGGACGCTGGGCGCGTTTCTTTTAAAATAAACAAAGACAACATCAGTACCGCGATGCCCATCATTGCCATCGCCCAGAACAGACTCTGCCACGGGAATTTAAGCATAATCAGATGTCCGAGCACTGGCGCTAACACCGGAATGATGCAGGTAATACCGTTGAGTAATGACAGCACTTTAGCCCGACGTCGATCATCCAGCGTGTCGCGCAAAATGGCGAACGCCACTACGTAACAACAGCCTGCGCCCAACCCCTGTAGAAATCGGCCTGCAAGAAATAACGTGCTGGTTTCAGCCAGTGAACAGAACACCGAGGCAATAATAAATAGCGCCGCGCCGGGTATGGCGACCGGCTTTCTCCCTGAACGATCGGCCACTTTACCGGCAAATAACATCGCAGCTGCCATCCCCGCCAGATATACGGAGAACGCAATATGCAACTGCGCTTCGCTGGCATTGAGATCGGCGGCGATGCGCGGTAAACCAACGAGGTACATATCAATCCCGGCGGGATAAAGTAAAACCAGGGCAAAACTACAAATCAAAAAGCGGGACATGGGCTAAAGCGTCCTGATAGTAAGGTGACGCAAAGCATACGTGGTGAAGGAGGATCAGGCGAGTTGCCATTTGGACATAAGTGATTTCCTGAGAGGCAAGAAGCCAGCGAATGGCTGGCTTCTTGAAGGATTTAGCCAAATTTAGGTAACACGTTAAAGACGTTGCCGAACCAGCACAAAATCACGGTTATACCAAAGAGAATGACAATCGCCGGAATAAGATTGCCGCCCCAGACCGTGAACATCTGATTGGGAAACTTCTTGCGAGCTTTGATTGCAAGCACTGCGGGAATAATGACCGCCCAGATGGTGGCGCACAGCCCGGCACCGCCGATCCCGTAAATAAAGCCGTTCGGGAAGATCAGATACAACAACGCAGGTGGCAGGAAGGTTAACAGCACGGTTTTGAAACGCCCGCCGTGGGAGTTATCAATCTTAAACAGGTCCGCCAGATAATCGAACAACCCCAGCGTGACACCAAAGAACGAACTGGCAACAGCTAAGTTAGAGAACACCAGCAGGCAAAACTCGATAATGCCGTGCTGTTTGGTGCCGAGGAACGATTTCACCAGCGAATCAACGTTGCCGCCTGAGGAGATTATCGCCTTAAAGCTTTCGCGCGGAATATTCCCCATCGTGCAATAGAGCCAGAAGAGATAAATCACCAGCGCCAGCAGCGAACCAAATACCACGCTTTTGATTAACTTATCTTTGCGTTTTCCATAGCAAATAATCAGGCTGGGAATATTGCCGTGGAAACCAAATGACGCCAGACACACCGGCAAAGCCATAAAGATATACGGGAAGTAAGACGTTCCCGCAGTGGTGCTGGTGGCATCGCGCAGGATGGAGTAATCGACCTGGAAGAAGAAAGAACCAAACACGATCACAAAGGAGATAATCTTCAGCCCGAGGAACAATGAGGTAATGCGACTGGCGGCTAACGAACTTATCCACAATACGCTGGCAACGAAAATGGCTGTGCAGATCCCGACAATACGTGGATTAGCGTGATAGCCCAAATTCATTGATATCGTTTCACTAATAATCGCACCATTAGCAGAGATATAGGCATAAGTGAGGATATAGAGAACGAAGGCAACGGTAATACCGCTGATAATGTTCCAGGTGTTACCGATTAAATCTTTGGTGATGGTGTTAAAACTGGAGCCGACAGGATAATTTAAATTTGCTTCTAATAACAATAACCCGGAATGAAGCATTGAAAACCAGGCAATGATAAGGATAAAGGCACCCCAGAAAAACCAGGCACCGGCAAGATCAACAGGTAAAGCAAACATACCTCCACCAATTACTGTACCTGCTATAACCATAACACCCCAAAATGCAGAGTGCTTTTTTCAGCTTGATCAGTCATGATGCCACCTTTAGAGGAAGGCTATTTTTGTTATTGAGGATGTAGGGTAAGAGAGTGGCTAACATCCTTATAGCCACTCTGTAGTATTAATTAAACTTCTTTCAGTTTTGCGGTGAAGTGACGCAATACTTTTGGTTCGTAGGTAAAGGTTAATCCTTTAATATTCGCCGCGTTCTCTTTCACATGTTTAAAGGCTTCAATAATGAAGTCCATATGTGTTTGAGTATATGTTGCGCGCGGAATGGTTAAACGCAGCAGTTCAGCCGGGCGGTGATGCTGCCAACTTACTGATTTAGTGTATGATGGTGTTTTTGAGGTGCTCCAGTGGCTTCTGTTTCTATCAGCTGTCCCTCCTGTTCAGCTACTGACGGGGTGGTGCGTAACGGCAAAAGCACTGCCGGACATCAGCGCTATCTCTGCTCTCACTGCCGTAAAACATGGCAACT
>NZ_MECT01000097.1:0-7200 GCF_001722145.1 Shigella sp. FC1544 | reverse complement strand
CCACACTGGAGCGTCTTCTGAGCCTGCTGTCGGCCTTTGAGGTCGTGGTATGGATGACGGATGGCTGGCCGCTGTATGAATCACGCCTGAAGGGAAAGCTGCACGTTATCAGCAAGCGTTACACTCAGCGCATTGAGCGACATAATCTGAATCTGAGACAACATCTGGCAAGGCTGGGACGGAAGTCACTGTCGTTCTCAAAATCGGTGGAGCTGCATGACAAGGTCATCGGGCATTATCTGAACATAAAACACTATCAGTAAGTTGGCAGCATTACCTGCAATTACTGCATTGAATTTCTATCAAGGCGATGTTCCTTCTGTCATGATCCGAATCCAACCGGAAAATATGAGTCCATTCATCATAGATATTTCTACAGGAGAACATGATAATTATATCATACAAACATTAGATGTAGGCACTTTTGCACCTTTTGGTGAACAATGTACTTGCTCAGCCGTCAATAAAAAAGAGCTGGAATGTATTAAGGAGACGATTTCTAAGTATTGCGCAAAGTTCACCCAAAAAGAAGCCATCTTAACAGCCCCTACGCACTTTAATAAAACCTGCATTACTTCAGATTGTTGGCAAATTCTCTTTTTTTCACCCGATCATTTTAATAATGATTTTTATTGATTATTTATAAAGGATAAAATAATGTTCCCTGTTTCATCAATTGGTAATGATATTAGTAGTGATTTAGTCCGTCGAAAAATGAATGACCTTCCTGAAATCCCCATAGAAAATAATCTCGAAGCACTAGCACCAGGTATAGAAAAACTAAAACAGACCTCTATTCAAATGGTCACTTTACTTAACGCGTTACAACCAGGTGGAAAATGCATTATCACTGGTGATTTTCAAAAAGAATTAGCGTACTTACAAAATGTAATTCTTTATAATGACTCGTTTCTTCGTCTGGATTTTTTAGGTTATAACGCCCAAATTATTCAACGATCGGACAATACCTGCGAACTTACCATTAATGAACCGTTAAAAAACCAGGAAATATCTACAGGCAATATCAATGCTAATTGTCCATTGAAAGATATTTACAATGAAATCAGGAGGTTGAACGTAATCTTTAGTTGTGGGACTGGAGATATAGTTGATCTATCCTCTCTGGACTTACGTAATGTCGATTTAGATTATTATGATTTCACAGATAAACATATGGCTAATACTATTCTAAATCCTTTTAAATTGGATTCAACAAATTTTACTAATGCCAACATGTTTCAGGTTAATTTTGTTAGTTCAACACAAAACGCCACAATCTCCTGGGATTATTTACTAAAAATAACGCCTGTTTTAATAAGTATTAGCGATATGTATTCTGAAGAAAAAATCAAGTTTGTCGAAAGTTGTTTAAATGAGCTTGGAGACATTACCGAAGAACAATTAAAAATTATGAGATTTGCAATTATAAAATCTATACCAAGGGCAACTCTTACAGATAAATTAGAAAATGAATTAACAAAAGAAATATATAAAAGCTCATCGAAAATCAACAATTGCTTGAACAGAATTAAATTACCAAAGATGAAAGAATTCTCATCAAAAAAATATATGATTACATCGATATAATCATTGAAGATTATATCTGCTCGTCCCCCAAATTAATTATACTATGGATTTAAACATAGAAGACTCCAGCTCAGAAGAGTTAATACCCTCGAGAAAGACGAAAATTCTTCGGACAATGGCTTTGAAGTCGAAGAATATAACGCATATGAAGCATATAACTCAGAGAATCTATATTTTACCAGAGAGGAATATACGTATAATTACGACCTTTTAAATGCAATATAGACTTAATAACTTCTTACAAAATCTATAATTAATACCGTAGATATTCATTCATCTTACCCTGTGCACCAAAAGCAAAAACTCACTGACGCGGGTTTGAAACTGATGGCAACCGCAAAAATGCCTGATGCGCTACGCTTATCAGGCCTACGCCATCTCTGCAATATATTGAATTTGCGTGCTTTTGTAGGCAGGATAAGGCGTTCACGCCGCATCCGGCATGAATAAAGCGCACTCAACAATCTGAAACCCGCCGGAACGGTTTATTACGTACATCAGGTGAAACTGACCGATAAGCCGCTTTCTTTTGGGTATAGTGTCGTGGACAGTCATTCATCTTTCTGCCCCTCCAAAAGCAAAAACCCGCCGAAGCGGGTTTTTACGTAAATCAGGTGAAACTGACCGATAAGCCGGGTTCTGTCGTGGACAGTCATTCATCTAGGCCAGCAATCGCTCACTGGCTCAAGCAGCCTACCCGGGTTCAGTACGGGCCGTACCTTATGAACCCCTATTTGGCCTTGCTCCGGGTGGAGTTTACCGTGCCACGGACTGTTACCAGCCGCGCGGTGCGCTCTTACCGCACCCTTTCACCCTTACCTGATCCCGCTTGCGCGGGCCATCGGCGGTTTGCTCTCTGTTGCACTGGTCGTGGGTTTCCCCCCCAGGCGTTACCTGGCACCCTGCCCTATGGAGCCCGGACTTTCCTCCCCTCCGCCCGTCTCCCCCGAAGAGGACGACGACGAAGCGGCGACTGTCTGGTCAGCTTCGGCGCGCAGTATAGAGGGTTTGCGCGCCCTTGTCACCCCGCGTTGCGCATTCCAATCGCCAGTGTCGCGGCGATATTACGTGAAGCACGGCAGATATTGTCATAAGCCCCGCGGAATGCTTCGTCCAACGTACCTATGCTGGTCAATACGCTGAAGACCGCATCAATGCCATGCTGATGTACAACGCCAACATCATCGGTCAGGCTACCCGCAATGCCAATCACCGGTTTATGGTACTTCTTCGCCACGTTTGCGACACCAATCGGTACCTTGCCGTGAATACTCTGGCTGTCAATACGCCCTTCACCGGTGATCACCAGCGTACAATCGTGAATATGTTCTTCCAGATTCAGCGTCGTAGTGACGATTTCAATACCACTTTTCAGTTCCGCACCAAGAAACGCCATCAGCGCCGCGCCCATACCGCCCGCAGCTCCTGCGCCGGGGACATCTTTCACATCAACATGCAGCGCTTTTTTAATGACCTCGGCATAGTGAGAGAGGTTATTGTCCAGCTCAACAATCATCGCTTCACTGGCTCCCTTTTGTGGGCCAAAGATGCGCGATGCGCCGTTATCGCCCACCAGCGGATTGGTGACATCACAAGCGACGCGAATGACGCAATCTTTTAAGCGCGGATCGAGGCCGGAAATATCAATATCATTCAGAGTATTAAGACTACCGCCGCCAAAACCAATTTCATTGCCGTTGGCGTCGCATAATTTCGCCCCCAGCGCCTGTACCATGCCTGCGCCGCCATCATTTGTAGCGCTGCCGCCAATGCCGATAATAATGTTTGTCGCACCGCTCTCCAGCGCCTGCAGGATTAACTCGCCTGTGCCGCGTGAAGTGGTCACGAGTGGATCGCGTTTTTCCGCAGGTACCAGCTCCAGCCCACTGGCCGCCGCCATTTCAATAAACGCGGTTTTGCCATCGCCGGAGATCCCCCAACTGGCATCCACTTTCTCGCCCAACGGCCCTGTAACCCAGGCGTGACGTTCGGAACCTTGGGTGGCTGCAATCATCGCTTCCACCGTTCCTTCGCCACCGTCGGCAACCGGAACAGAAACGTACTGTGCATCAGGAAAAATTTTCCGAAATCCTTTTTCTATCGCCTGCGCAACCTCGCTGGCAGATAAACTTTCTTTATAAGAGTCTGGGGCGATTACGATTTTCATACCTATGCCTGTTACCACATGACGCCGGAGGGCGTTTCTCTTATTCGGCGTGGATTCCAGGCCCGGATTGCAATACGCCATCCGGGCACGACGTCATTAACGAGTAACTTCGACTTTCGCCAGTTTTTCGTAGTAGCACGCCAGAGCGCTATGATCCGCCGTTCCTAAACCATCTGCACGCAGTGCCTGCATCATCTCCATAACCGCAGCTGTGAGCGGCAGTTGCGCGCCGACGCCGTGAGAAGTATCCAGCGCATTCGCCAGATCCTTAATATGCAGATCAATGCGGAAGCCCGGCTTGAAGTTGCGGTCCATCACCATCGGCGCTTTGGCATCCAGCACGGTACTGCCCGCCAGCCCACCGCGAATTGCCTGATAAACCAGGTCCGGGTTAACGCCCGCTTTAGTTGCCAGCGTTAACGCTTCTGACATCGCAGCAATATTCAGCGCCACAATGACCTGATTTGCCAGTTTGGTGACGTTACCTGCACCGATTTCCCCGGTATGCACCACGGAACCCGCCATCGCTTTCATCAAATCATAGTATTTGTCGAAAATAGCCTTGTCGCCGCCCACCATCACTGACAGCGTACCGTCGATGGCTTTCGGTTCACCGCCGCTCACCGGAGCATCCAGCATATCAATGCCTTTCGCTTTCAGCGCTTCGCTGATTTCACGGCTTGCCAGCGGTGCGATAGAACTCATATCGATCAATACCGTACCTGGCTTCGCGCCTTCAATAATGCCATTCTCACCCAGCGCCACCTCTTTCACATGAGGGGAGTTTGGCAGCATGGTTATGATGACGTCGCACTGTTCAGCGATCGCTTTAGCCGTAGACGCTGTTTCTGCACCTGCAGCAATCACGTCAGCAATAGCTTCTGGGTTACGGTCAGCAACCACCAGCGAGTAACCTGCTTTCAGAAGGTTTTTACTCATTGGTTTACCCATAATCCCCAGGCCAATAAAACCAACTTTCATAGTCATATCAATCATCTCTCTTGTTGCGGTGGTGGTTATTTTTTAAAGGTATCAGCCAGTTTCTGAGTGGCAGAGCGGAAGACGCCAAGATCGCTGCCGACAGCCACAAACGTCGCGCCCCATTCCAGATAACGACGCGCATCGGCTTCGACCGGCGCGAGAATACCGCTGGGTTTGCCGTGCGCACTGGCACGGTTAAAAATATGCTGAATTGCTTTTTGTACATCCGGATGCGAGGCATTGCCGAGATGGCCCAATGCCGCAGCCAGATCGCTGGGGCCGACGAAGATACCGTCTACACCTTCGGTAGCGGCAATAGCATCGACGTTATCTACGCCCTGCTGACTTTCTATCTGGACCAGAATAGTGATGTTCTTGTTCGACTGAGCGAAATAATCCGCCACGGTGCCAAACATATTGGCGCGGTGAGAAACGGAGACGCCGCGAATGCCTTCCGGCGGGTAACGAGTTGATGCCACCGCCTGCTCTGCTTCCTCTTTTGTTTCTACAAAAGGAATCAGGAAGTTATAGAAACCGATATCCAGAAGACGCTTAATAATTACCGGCTCGTTGGTCGGCACTCGCACTACTGGCGCGCTGGCGCTGCCTTTCAGGGCCATTAACTGCGGAATAAACGTGGAAATATCGTTTGGCGCATGTTCGCCATCCAGCACCAGCCAGTCAAACCCAGCCAAACCAAGAACTTCAGTGCTAATCGGGTTAGAGAGTGCTGACCAGCAACCAATTTGTACCTGTTTCGCAGCCAGTGCGGCTTTGAATTTATTCGGGAAAACATCGTTATTCATCGCTTATACCTTTGCTTATTTCTGCAATTCCATACGTTTAATGTCGCCAACTACGAAGAGGTAGCAGACCATCGCCATCAGCGCTGAACATCCCACGAAAACCAGTGCTGCATTGAAGGAGTGCAGTTCACTTACCAGGTAGCCAATCACCAGTGGAGTGACAATGGAGGCAACATTGCCAAAGACGTTAAAGACGCCGCCACAGAGGCCAACAATCTCTTTCGGCGCGGTGTCAGAAATCACCGGCCAGCCCAGAGCACCAAATCCTTTGCCAAAAAAAGCCAGCGCCATCAGCATGACCACCAGCGTGGTGTTGTTGGTGTAGTTACATAAGATGATGGTGGAAGCCAGCAACATTCCCAGCACAATCGGTAGCTTACGTGCCAGGGTCAGGGATAAACCGCGTTTGATCAGATAATCCGAGAAGACACCTCCCAGCACGCCGCCCGCAAAACCACACAGTGCCGGAATCGAGGCGACCAGACCCACTTTCAGAATCGACATGCCTTTTTCCTGCACCAGATAAATCGGGAACCAGGTGAGGAAGAACCAGGTGATGGTGTTGATAAAATATTGTCCGAAAAATACGCCCAACATCATGCGGTTAGAGAGCAATTGCTTGATGTAATGCAGTTTGGGACCGCTTGCTGCTGCGCTGCCCGGCTTTTTGTGGTCCATATCGACCACCGCGCCATTTTCAGAGATAAACTTCAGCTCTTCCGCAGACATACGTGGGTGATCTGTCGGGTTATGAATCAACTTGATCCACAGCGCCGTCAGCACAAAACCAATCACCCCCATAACGGTGAAGACGTGCTCCCAGCCCCAGGCGAAAGTCAGCCAGCCAAGCAGAGGCGAAAAGAGCGCCAGCGAGAAATATTGCGCCGAGTTAAAGATGGCGGAGGCAGTACCACGTTCTTTCGTCGGGAACCAGGCGGCGACAATACGGGCGTTCGCCGGGAATGATGGCGCTTCCGAGAAGCCGAGCATAAAGCGCATAAAGAACATAGAGATCCCTGCCCAGGCCAGCGGGAACATATCAACAAAGCCTTGCAGGAAGGTGAATAGCGACCAGAAAAAGAGGCTGTAGGTGTAAACTTTTTTCGAGCCAAACTTATCAAGCAGCCAGCCGCCGGGAATTTGCATCAGCAGGTAGGCCCAGCCAAAAGCGGAGAAGATGTAACCCATCGAAACCGCACTTAACTGCAACTCTTTTGCCACTTCGGTACCAGCAATAGACAGCGTTGCACGATCGGCGTAGTTAACGGCGGTAACAATAAAAATAATCAGTAATATTAAATAGCGGGTATGCACGCCTTTCTTTTTTACGTCAACGGTGTCCAGGGTAATGACTCCAACTTACTGATAGTGTTTTATGTTCAGATAATGCCCGATGACCTTGTCATGCAGCTCCACCGATTTTGAGAACGACAGTGACTTCCGTCCCAGCCTTGCCAGATGTTGTCTCAGATTCAGATTATGTCGCTCAATGCGCTGAGTGTAACGCTTGCTGATAACGTGCAGCTTTCCCTTCAGGCGTGATTCATACAGCGGCCAGCCATCCGTCATCCATACCACGACCTCAAAGGCCGACAGCAGGCTCAGAAGACGCTCCAGTGTGGCCAGAGTGCGTTCACCGAAGACGTGCGCCACAACCGT
>NZ_MECT01000096.1:0-7200 GCF_001722145.1 Shigella sp. FC1544 | reverse complement strand
TTGAGAAGCGGTGTAAGTGAACTGCAGTTGCCATGTTTTACGGCAGTGAGAGCAGAGATAGCGCTGATGTCCGGCAGTGCTTTTGCCGTTACGCACCACCCCGTCAGTAGCTGAACAGGAGGGACAGCTGATAGAAACAGAAGCCACTGGAGCACCTCAAAAACACCATCATACACTAAATCAGTAAGTTGGCAGCATCACCCGCCAGAGCCCGGGGGTGCAGGGGGAGGAGGCGATTGTCCTCCCTCTGCGCGCACCTTGCGCCAGTGGCAATATGTGGCTTAGTTCATGAAAGGAGCGCAACAAGATGATGAAGCTGAATAAGCGATTCATTGTCTCTGATAAGCTGCGATTCCACTATTATCGCAGCTTATCGATATCAATTGCCTGAATAGCCCTTGCAATATCATGGGAATTATTCAACACCCGAACATGCTGAAATAATTCTGTTGCTTCATCGTATTCTTTACGCAAATAACTCAACCACTGTTTAATCCGCGCTACGTGATATAACCCGGTATCGCCCTGCTTTTCCAGACGGGTATATTTTTGCAGCAAAGCAACCACCTCCGGCCACGGCATTCGCGGTTCGTTATATTTTACCACCCGGCTCAGGTTGGGAATATTGAGCGCCCCGCGACCAATCATCACTGCGTCGCAGCCGCTGATCGCCATGCATTGTTGCGCACTCTGCCAGTCCCAGATTTCGCCGTTGGCAATCACCGGAATATTCAGCCGCTGGCGAATCTCGCCAATCGCCTGCCAGTCAATATGCTCCGCGCGGTAACCCT
The DNA here is from genome assembly GCF_001722145.1 of Shigella sp. FC1544. Lineage (NCBI taxonomy): Bacteria > Pseudomonadati > Pseudomonadota > Gammaproteobacteria > Enterobacterales > Enterobacteriaceae > Shigella > Shigella sp. FC1544. The sequence goes on along the minus strand of NZ_MECT01000096.1, from coordinate 6,409 downwards.
GCTCTTTTGTCCGTCCATGCACCACCAGCTCCGTAGCACCAGCCTGTTGAACCGCATCGGCGATTTCAAACTTCTTCTCACCGCTGTCCCAGCCCAGACGCACTTTCACGCTGACGGGCAAATGCGCCGGTACAGCTTCACGCATCGCTTTTGCACCCTGGTAGATGAGTTCAGGATCTTTGAGTAACGTCGCCCCACCACCGCTACCGTTGACCGTTTTCGACGGGCAGCCGCAATTGAGATCCACGCCCCAGGAACCTAATTCCACCGCACGGGCGGCGTTCTCTGCCAGCCATTGTGGGAACTGACCCAACAACTGCACGCGCACCAGCGTACCGGATGGTGTCCGGCTGGCGTTTTGTAGCTCAGGGCAAATGCGATGAAAAACTTTTACCGGCAGCAGTTGATCCACCACGCGGACAAACTCGGTGATGCACAGATCGTAGTCGTTAACTTCGGTCAGCAATTCACGCACCAGAGAGTCAAGCACACCCTCCATCGGAGCCAGTAACACACGCATATCTTCACCCGCAAAAAAATGAGGCGCCATGTTAGCGCCTATGGTCAACGGATTAAAGGTCTGCAAAGAGGGATTGCTGCAAACTGTAATCCCTCTCTATGCTTGATGTATGCCTGAGTTCGTTGCGCATTGCGTAATGCCGGGGAGCGAAAAAATAAGCGCTGATCTCTTAATGTGATCGGTAGCACGTTTTACGGATTAATTGTATGATGAATCCATCTCATCTGGGGTGTTGATTATGAGTAAGACACTGAACATTATCTGGCAATATTTACGCGCTTTCGTCCTGATTTATGCCTGCCTGTATGCAGGCATTTTCATTGCTTCCCTGCTACCGGTAACCATTCCGGGCAGCATCATCGGGATGCTGATCCTGTTTGTCCTGCTGGCCTTGCAAATTCTTCCGGCAAAATGGGTCAATCCGGGGTGCTACGTACTGATTCGCTATATGGCGCTATTGTTTGTGCCGATTGGCGTAGGCGTCATGCAATATTTTGATTTGCTCCGCGCGCAGTTTGGCCCGGTAGTGGTTTCCTGTGCTGTCAGTACGCTGGTGGTTTTTCTGGTGGTGAGCTGGAGTTCACAACTGGTACACGGCGAACGTAAAGTCGTAGGTCAGAAAGGATCAGAAGAATGATGGCGAATATCTGGTGGTCATTACCGCTGACGTTGATTGTCTTTTTTGCCGCCCGCAAACTGGCGGCACGGTATAAGTTTCCCCTGCTTAACCCGTTGCTGGTAGCAATGGTGGTGATCATTCCTTTTTTAATGCTGACCGGCATCTCTTACGACAGTTACTTTAAAGGTAGCGAAGTGCTAAACGATCTGCTGCAACCGGCGGTCGTCGCGCTGGCCTATCCTTTATATGAGCAGCTACACCAGATCCGCGCGCGCTGGAAATCGATCATCACCATCTGTTTTATCGGCAGCGTGGTTGCGATGGTGACGGGGACTTCCGTGGCATTGTTGATGGGCGCTTCACCGGAAATCGCCGCGTCAATCCTGCCGAAATCAGTCACCACGCCTATTGCAATGGCGGTTGGCGGCAGTATTGGCGGTATTCCGGCAATCAGCGCAGTTTGCGTGATTTTCGTCGGCATTCTCGGCGCGGTATTTGGCCATACATTGCTTAATGCGATGCGTATTCGTACCAAAGCTGCGCGCGGTCTGGCAATGGGGACTGCCTCGCACGCCCTCGGTACAGCGCGCTGCGCCGAGCTGGATTATCAGGAAGGTGCATTTAGTTCGCTAGCGCTGGTGTTATGCGGGATAATTACTTCGCTGATCGCACCGTTCCTTTTCCCGATTATTCTGGCAGTAATGGGCTAAAATTTGCGATGCGTCGCGCATTTTTGATGTAAGTTTCACGCGTTGCATAATTAATGAGATTCAGATCACATATAAAGCCATAACGGGTTCGTAAACTGTTATCCCATTACATGATTATGAGGCAACGCCATGCATCCACGTTTTCAAACCGCTTTTGCCCAACTTGCGGATAACTTGCAATCTGCACTGGAACCTATTCTGGCAGACAAGTACTTCCCCGCTTTGTTGACCGGGGAGCAAGTCTCATCGCTGAAGAGCGCAACGGGGCTGGACGAAGACGCGCTGGCATTCGCACTACTTCCGCTGGCGGCGGCCTGTGCGCGTACGCCATTGTCGAATTTTAATGTTGGCGCAATTGCGCGCGGTGTGAGCGGAACCTGGTATTTTGGTGCCAATATGGAATTTATTGGTGCGACAATGCAGCAAACCGTTCATGCCGAACAAAGCGCGATCAGCCACGCCTGGTTGAGTGGTGAAAAAGCGCTTGCAGCCATCACCGTTAACTACACGCCTTGTGGTCACTGCCGTCAGTTTATGAATGAACTGAACAGCGGTCTGGATCTGCGTATTCATCTGCCGGGCCGCGAGGCACACGCGCTACGTGACTATCTGCCGGATGCCTTTGGGCCGAAAGATCTGGAGATTACAACGCTGCTGATGGACGAGCAGGATCACGGCTATGCGCTGACTGGTGATGCGCTTTCTCAGGCGGCGATTGCGGCGGCAAACCGTTCGCACATGCCTTACAGTAAGTCGCCAAGCGGTGTCGCGCTGGAATGTAAAGACGGTCGTATTTTCAGCGGCAGCTACGCTGAAAACGCCGCATTCAACCCGACTCTGCCACCGTTGCAGGGAGCGTTAATTCTGTTGAATCTCAAGGGTTATGATTACCCGGATATCCAGCGCGCGGTTCTGGCAGAAAAAGCCGATGCGCCGTTGATTCAGTGGGATGCCACCTCCGCAACGCTGAAAGCGCTCGGCTGTCACAGTATCGACCGCGTGCTTCTCGCTTAAGCCTGGTGCCGGATGCGGCGTGAACGCCTTGTCCGGCTTGCCAGCCCTCTCCTGGTGTCGAAAATCCCGGCAAACAGTTTGCCGTTTCTTGCGCAAAACCAGCGGGTAAAGTAGCCTGATGGAAATTTCCCTTAGATCGAGTCTCCTGCATGTTAAAGCGCGTGTTCCTCAGCCTGTTAGTCCTTATCGGCTTGCTGCTGTTGACTGTGCTCGGCCTCGATCGCTGGATGAGCTGGAAAACCGCGCCTTATATCTACGACGAATTGCAGGATCTCCCCTACCGCCAGGTCGGTGTGGTGCTCGGAACAGCAAAATATTATCGTACTGGCGTAATTAATCAGTATTATCGCTACCGCATTCAAGGAGCGATTAATGCCTATAACAGCGGTAAGGTAAATTATCTATTACTGAGCGGCGATAACGCATTGCAAAGTTATAATGAGCCGATGACCATGCGCAAAGATTTAATCGCTGCTGGTGTCGACCCATCAGATATTGTTCTCGATTACGCAGGCTTTCGTACGCTGGATTCCATAGTGCGTACACGCAAAGTTTTCGATACTAATGATTTCATTATTATCACCCAACGTTTCCACTGTGAGCGGGCATTATTTATTGCGCTGCATATGGGGATTCAGGCTCAGTGTTATGCCGTACCGTCACCGAAAGATATGCTGTCAGTACGTATTCGCGAATTTGCCGCCCGTTTCGGTGCGCTGGCTGACCTTTATATTTTTAAACGTGAACCGCGTTTTTTAGGGCCGCTGGTCCCTATTCCGGCTATGCACCAGGTGCCGGAAGATGCGCAGGGGTATCCCGCCGTCACACCCGAACAGTTACTTGAATTACAAAAGAAACAAGGAAAGTAGCTATGGATGTACAGCAGTTTTTTGTCGTTGCCGTTTTTTTCCTTATCCCGATATTTTGTTTCCGCGAAGCATGGAAAGGCTGGCGCGCAGGCGCGATTGATAAACGGGTTAAAAATGCACCGGAACCGGTGTATGTCTGGCGAGCAAAAAATTCCGGACTCTTTTTCGCTTATATGGTGGCATATATCGGCTTCGGAATTTTATCTATCGGCATGATTGTTTATCTTATTTTCTATCGTTAATATTTTCTCTTTTCTGTTAATTATTGAGAATAATTATTACTTCACTCAATAAGCTGCGGATATAACATTCTGAACCGCAGCTATTTGTGAATCCTTTCACAGTTTAAATTTCCCCACGCGCATAGCCTTAATATCAGCACGCAATATTTATTTAGCGTTCGCCTTAATTACTCATAGCATTAAGGAAGATCACATGCCGCAACAAAATTATCTGGATGAACTCACTCCGGCTTTTACGCCTTTACTGGCGATTAAAGAAGCCTCTCGCTGTTTATTATGTCATGACGCTCCCTGTAGTCAGGCTTGCCCAGCACAGACCGATCCGGGGAAATTTATTCGCTCAATCTACTTTCGTAATTTTAAAGGCGCTGCCGAGACAATTCGCGAAAATAATGCCCTCGGTGCCGTTTGTGCCAGAGTGTGCCCGACGGAGAAATTATGTCAAAGCGGTTGTACCCGTGCCGGTGTTGATGCTCCCATTGATATCGGCCGCTTACAGCGTTTTGTTACTGATTTTGAACAACAAACCGGGATGGAAATTTATCAGCCCGGTACTAAAACGCTCGGCAAAGTCGCGATTATTGGCGCAGGTCCTGCCGGATTGCAGGCCAGTGTGACACTGACAAACCAGGGTTATGACGTCACGATTTATGAGAAAGAAGCGCACCCCGGTGGCTGGTTGCGTAACGGTATTCCGCAATTCCGGTTACCGCAATCAGTGCTGGATGCAGAGATCGCCCGTATTGAAAAAATGGGCGTGACCATTAAGTGCAATAACGAAATCGGTAAAACACTCACCCTGGAGCAACTGAAAGCGGAAAACCGCGCGGTACTGGTCACCGTGGGGTTATCAAGCGGTTCCGGGCTACCGCTGTTTGAGCATAGCGACGTTGAGATTGCCGTCGACTTCCTGCAACGTGTACGACAGGCGCAAGGCGATATCAGCATTCCACAAAGCGCATTAATTATCGGTGGCGGTGATGTCGCGATGGACGTAGCCAGCACGCTGAAAGTTCTCGGCTGTCAGGCGGTAACTTGCGTAGCGCGTGAAGAGTTAGATGAGTTTCCGGCAAGCGAAAAAGAGTTTACCAGCGCCCAAGAGCTGGGCGTTTCGATCATCGATGGATTCACGCCAGTAGCCGTGGAAGGCAATAAAGTCACGTTTAAGCATGTACGGTTACCGGGCGAACTGACAATGGCGGCAGATAAAATTATTCTCGCCGTCGGTCAGCATGCCAGACTGGATGCCTTTGCGGAGTTAGAGCCGCAGCGTAACACTATCAATACACAAAATTACCAGACCCGCGATCCGCAAGTCTTTGCTGCGGGCGATATTGTTGAGGGTGACAAAACCGTGGTCTATGCCGTGAAAACCGGGAAAGAAGCCGCCGAGGCGATTCATCACTATTTAGAGGGAGCTTGCTCATGTTAACGAAAGATCTTTCGATTACTTTTTGCGGCGTGAAGTTTCCCAACCCGTTCTGCCTCTCTTCTTCGCCGGTAGGCAACTGCTATGAGATGTGTGCCAAAGCCTACGACACAGGTTGGGGCGGTGTGGTGTTTAAAACGATCGGCTTTTTTATCGCCAACGAAGTCTCGCCGCGTTTTGATCATCTGGTGAAAGAAGATACCGGTTTTATCGGCTTCAAAAATATGGAGCAGATTGCTGAACATCCGTTGGAAGAGAATCTGGCCGCCCTGCGTCGGCTGAAGGAAGATTACCCGGACAAAGTATTGATCGCTTCGATCATGGGGGAAAATGAGCAGCAATGGGAGGAGCTGGCGCGCCTGGTGCAAGAAGCTGGCGCGGATATGATCGAGTGTAACTTCTCCTGTCCGCAAATGACTTCTCATGCGATGGGTAGCGATGTCGGGCAAAGCCCGGAGCTGGTAGAAAAATATTGTCGGGCAGTGAAACGGGGTTCCACGCTGCCAATGCTGGCGAAGATGACGCCGAATATCGGTGATATGTGCGAAGTGGCGCTGGCGGCGAAGCGCGGCGGCGCAGATGGCATTGCGGCGATTAACACCGTTAAATCCATCACCAATATCGATCTTAATCAGAAAATCGGTATGCCGATCGTTAACGGAAAATCGAGTATTTCCGGATATTCCGGTAAAGCGGTAAAACCGATCGCCCTGCGCTTCATTCAGCAAATGCGCACCCATCCAGAACTGCGCGATTTCCCAATCAGCGGTATCGGCGGCATTGAAACCTGGGAGGATGCGGCGGAGTTTTTATTGCTCGGCGCAGCAACGTTACAGGTCACCACCGGCATTATGCAGTACGGCTATCGCATCGTAGAAGATATGGCGAGCGGGTTGTCGCATTATCTGTAAGCGTACAGCCTGAACCGTCTGGTCAGAATCTGACGAATTAGACAAAGTGGTGTCCACCAAATAAGTAGTGGGAACCAAAGTGTCAGATATGCAGA
>NZ_MECT01000095.1:0-7317 GCF_001722145.1 Shigella sp. FC1544 | reverse complement strand
AAAACCGTGTTGAGGCCAACGCCCATAATGCGTGCACTGGCGCGACATCCGACGCCATTCATGGCCATATCAATGATTTTCTGGTGCGTACCGGGCTGAGAGGCGGTGTAAGTGAACTGTAGTTGCCATGTTTTACGGCAATGAGAGCAGAGATAGCGCTGATGTCCGGCAGTGCTTTTGCCGTTACGCACCACGCCTTCAGTAGCGGAGCAGGAAGGACATCTGATGGAAATGGAAGCCACGCAAGCACCTTAAAATCACCATCATACACTAAATCAGTAAGTTGGCAGCATTACCCTGACCATGCACGCCTGTTTGGATTTACCGCTGAAGATATTATGGATTTTTGGCAACACAAAGCGCCACAAAAATACTCTGCCTTTGAGTTGGCTTTTGAATTTGGTCACCGGGTTATTGCTGAATTAATCCTTAATACATTAAATAAGATGGCTGAAAGCTTTGGCTTTACGGATAACCCTCGATACATTGCGGAGAAAAATTATATGGAAGCTTTACTCAAAAAAGCATCTCCCCATACCGTACGCTAAATCTTTGCCTGCGCCGATACGCATAAACATCTTCCACATGCCCTTCACGTATGCGGTTTTGTAGTGCGCGCCAGTAATCAGCGCGGAACAGGTCGGCGTGCATCTCTTCAAACAGCGGACCAATACGCGGGTCGGCGCATAGCCAGTGGCGAAACTCTTCCGGGAAAACATCGCCCGGCGAGACGCTGTACCACGGTTCGCTGGCAAGTTCGTCTTCCGGATAGCGCGGCGGCGGGATGTCGCGGAAATTCACTTCCGTCATGTAGCAAATTTCATCGTAATCATAAAAAACCACACGCCCGTGACGGGTGACACCGAAGTTTTTAAACAGCATGTCGCCAGGAAAAATGTTAGCAGCGGCAAGCTGGCGAATAGCGTTACCGTATTCTTCAATGGCGTCGCGCAACTGCTGACCTTCCACTTGTTCCAGCCAGATATTGAGCGGCACCATCCGCCGCTCGATATAGAGATGGCGAATTACAATCTGCTCACCAAGATCGGTGATTTTTTCCGCTGCTTCCTGGAGCAGTAATTCCATTAATGCCGGGGAAATATGCCGCTTCTCCAGCACAAAGTTTTCAAACTCCTGGGTGTCCGCCATTCGGCCCACACGGTCGTGCTCTTTCACCAGTTGATAGCAGGCACGAACGTGAGCGGCAGACATCTCTTTCTGCGGCGCGAACTTGTCTTTGATGACTTTGAATACCCGATCAAAGCCCGGCAGCGTAAACACCAACATCACCATTCCACGAATACCCGGCGCTTCAATGAACTGCTCACTACAGCCCTGTAGATAAACGAGATATTCGCGGTAGCTTTCGGTTTTGGCGTGCTTCTGGCAGCCGATAGCCATATACAATTCAGCAGTGGTTTTACCTGGCAGAATTTCCCGTAGCCACTCGACCAGCGCTGCGGGCAGCGGTGCATAAACCATAAAATAAGAACGCGCAAAGCCAAAAACAATGCTCGCTTCGGCGGTCGTCATCAGGCAGGTATCAATAAATAACTCGCCGTCGTCCGTCTGGTGGATCGGCAGTAAGAAGGGCAACGTGCCGGAAGGCGTGATCAGTTTGCCCACCAGCCAGGCGGCTTTATTGCGGTAAAACAGTTCGTTCGCCACCTGTAAATGACTTTCCGCGAGGTTGTCTGTCCCCAGCGTTTCCGTCAGATGGCGAATGATGTAATGAATGTCACGGCTTTTATTCTGCCAGCGCAGGCGCAGCGGCAGGTCGCTGATAACGCGCATCAGTAGAGATTCCCAGCCGTGATCGGGGTGAAAGTCTTTCGCCAGCGGGCGGGGAATGGTACGAAAGCGGCGCTCTGGCTGAGAGCTAAAGATAAAAAGCCGCTCGGGAGTAAGCGAGCGGTGGTCAAATAACCGACAGTACACGGAGTTAAAAAAGCTCTCCGCAATCTCGAAGCGCGGGTAATCCGGCAACAGCCGCGTGTAATGCTCTTTAACGCGCAGTAAAAATGCCGCGTCCGTACTTTGGCCGTTAGTAATGCAGCGCAGTTGCTCCACGACCAGACCAACGTGATGATCGTAAAGATGGATACGGTTTTTCATCGCCAGCTGGACAGCATGCCAGTCGGCCTGTTCGAAACGCTGCTGCGCCCCGGAAGTCACTTCGAGGAATCGACCATACTGAGCGTCGAAGCCTTGCAAAATGGTTTGAGCAATCAGTAATTCCAGGCCACGCGGCATTTAACGCCCTCATCAGGAGCAGAGAATTGCCGGATGCGGCGTAAACGCCTTATCCAGCCTACGTTCGGCAACGGTTGTAGGCATGATAAGACGCGCAAGCGTCGCATCAGGCATCGTGCACCGATTGCCGGATGCGGCGTGAACGCCTTATCCGGCCTACAGTCAGCAACGGTTGTTGTTGCTTAGAACTGCGATTCTTCAGTGGAGCCGGTCAGCGCGGTGACTGAAGACGTGCCGCCCTGAATAATAGTCGTCACTTTATCGAAGTAACCTGTACCCACTTCCTGCTGGTGAGATACGAAGGTATAGCCATCTTTCGCGGCGGCAAATTCCGGCTGCTGCACTTTCTCAACGTAGTGCTTCATACCCTCGCCCTAGGCATAGGCGTTTGCCAGGTCAAACATGTTGAACCACATGCTGTGGATACCTGCCAGGGTGATGAACTGGAACTTGTAGCCCATATCCGACAGCTGCTGCTGGAAGCTGTCAATAGTTTTGTCGTCGAGGTTTTTCTGCCAGTTGAACGACGGCGAGCAGTTATAAGCCAGCAGTTTGCCCGGATATTTCGCGTGGATAGCTTGTGCAAAGCGACGCGCCAGTTCCAGATCCGGCGTGGAGGTTTCACACCAGACCAGGTCAGCATATGGCGCATACGCCAGGCTACGGCTGATCGCTTGCTCAATGCCCGCATGAGTACGGAAGAAGCCTTCACTGGTACGCTCGCCGGTAATAAATTCGCTGTCATACGGGTCGCAATCGGAGGTGATCAGATCCGCTGCATCGGCATCGGTACGAGCAACCAGTAGGGTTGGAACGCCCGTCACGTCAGCTGCCAGACGCGCCGCGACCAGTTTCTGAATAGCTTCTTGAGTTGGCACCAAAACTTTGCCGCCCATGTGACCGCATTTCTTCACTGACGCCAGCTGATCTTCGAAGTGAACTGCCGCTGCACCGGCTTCAATCATCGCTTTCATCAGTTCAAAGGCATTCAGGACACCGCCAAAACCGGCTTCCGCATCGGCAACGATCGGCAGGAAGTAATCGACATAGCGCGGATCGCCCGGCTCAATGCCCGCGGACCATTGGATCTGATCCGCACGGCGGAAAGTATTGTTGATCCGCTCCACCACAGCTGGCACCGAGTTTGCCGGATAGAGCGACTGATCCGGATACATGCTGGCCGCCAGGTTAGCGTCCGCCGCTACCTGCCATCCCGACAGATAGACTGCTTCAATACCCGCTTTCGCCTGTTGCAGCGCCTGACCGCCAGTCAGTGCACCGAGGCTGTTGATGTAGCCTTTTTTCGACTCGCCATGCAGCAGACGCCACATTCTCGCCGCGCCCAGTTGCGCCAGGGTGCATTCAGGATTGACTGAACCGCGTAATTTCACCACATCTTCCGCGCTGTATGGGCGAGTAATGCCTTCCCAACGCGGTTGAGTCCACTCTTTCTGTAATTCTTCAATTTGTTGTGTACGGGTTTTCATGTGCAGATGCTCCATAGTTATGTGGTGGTTTACGCTAACAGGCAGTAGCCTGGCAGGGTCAGGAAATCAATTAACTCATCGGAAGTGGTGATCTGTTCCATCAAGCGTGCGGCATCGTCAAAACGCCCCTGGGAGAAACGTTCTTCGCCCAGTTCGCTGGCAATGACTTTCATCTCTTCGCCCAGCATCTGGCGGAACAAGGCTTTAGTTACCGGTTTGCCATTGCTCAACATTTTTTGATGATGGATCCACTGCCAGATTGAGGTACGGGAAATTTCAGCCGTCGCCGCATCTTCCATCAGGCCATAAATCGGCACACAGCCGTTGCCAGAGATCCACGCTTCGATGTACTGCACGGCTACGCGAATATTTGCGCGCATACCTTCTTCGGTGCGTTCACCGTCACAAGGTGCCAGTAGCTGATCGGCAGTAATCGGCGCGTCTTGTTCGCGCATCACTTCAAGCTGATTTTTACGGGAGCCGAGAATGTCGTTGAATACCGCCATTGCCGTATCCGCAAGGCCTGGGTGAGCGATCCATGTGCCATCGTGACCGTTATTGGCTTCCAGCGATTTATCCGCTTTTACTTTGTTGAGCACCTGGTTATTGTGCTCTTCATCTTTGCTCGGAATAAACGCCGCCATGCCGCCCATCGCAAAAGCACCGCGTTTATGGCAGGTTTTAATCAACAGGCGTGAGTAAGCATTCAGGAATGGTTTATCCATCGTCACTGCCTGTCTGTCTGGCAGGACGCGATCGGGATAGTTTTTCAACGTTTTGATATAGCTGAAGATGTAATCCCAACGACCGCAGTTCAGACCAACAATATGGTCACGCAGCGCGTGAAGGATTTCATCCATCTGGAACACGGCGGGCAGCGTTTCAATCAGCAACGTCGCCTTGATGGTGCCGCGCGGCAGATTAAAGCGATCTTCTGCATAGCTGAAGACTTCGCTCCACCAGACCGCTTCCTGCCAGGACTGGGTTTTCGGCAGATAGAAATAGGGACCACTGCCCTTTGCCAACAGAGCCTGATAGTTGTGGAAGAAATAGAGCGCAAAATCAAACAGGCTGCCGGGGATTGCCTCACCACGCCAGGTGACATGTTTTTCCGGCAAGTGCAGACCGCGTACCCGACAAATCAAAACCGCTGGATTGGGCTTGAGCTGGTAAATTTTGCCTGCTTCATTGGTATAGCTGATGGTACCGTTAACTGCATCACGCAGGTTAATTTGCCCGTCGATCACTTTGTTCCAGTCCGGGGCCAGTGAATCTTCGAAATCGGCCATAAAGACTTTCACATTGGCGTTGAGCGCGTTGATCACCATCTTGCGCTCTACCGGGCCAGTTATCTCTACGCGGCGGTCTTCTAAGTCCGCAGGAATCCCGCGAATTTTCCAATCAGCATCGCAAATGGAAGCTGTTTCCGAAATAAAATCAGGCAACGTTCCGTTATCAATATCTTGCTGCTGCTGAATGCGCGCTGCCAGAAGTTTATTTCGTTGTGGCGTAAAATGCGTCACCAGCTCAGTCAGAAATTCTACCGCTTCGGCAGTAAGAATTTGCTTCTCCTGCTCGCCATACGGCCTTGTGAAAGCCAGTTCATCGGTTGTTGTTGCCTGTTCAGTCATCGTGCAGCTCCTCGTCATGGATCCGAAAACTTCCCCACTGTGAACGAAGGATCGTTGTGCGCTTTTCGTTCAGCACAACTAAGACTACTCATTTAAAATGCAAAATCAAAAACAATTTCCATTTTAATTAAAAATACTTGATAACTTATTGATAACAATGTGAATAAAATTTATTCACCTCCTGAGGTGCGTTTCGGAAATAAAAAAGGCACCCGAAGGTGCCTGAGGTAAGGTGCTGAATCGCTTAACGATCGACTATCACAGAAGATTAATCCAGCGTTGGATTCATGTGCCGTAGATCGTATGGCGTGATCTGATAGACGTAATAGTTGAGCCAGTTGGTAAACAGCAAATTACCGTGACTACGCCAGCTCGCTCGCGGTGTATTTTGCGGATCATTGTGCGGGAAATAGTTATACGGTACTTCCGGGTCTAGTCCGGCTTCCACATCGCGGAAATATTCCTGCGCCAGCGTTTGCGCATCATATTCGGGATGGCCCGTCACAAAGGCAATGCGCTTATCTTTGCTGGCAAACAGATATGCATCCCCTTCTTCCGTCTCTGCCAGAATTTCCAGATCGGTGTAATCACGAATCAACGCTGCCGGAAAGTCAGCATAGCGCGAATGTGGTGCCAGGAATGAATCATCAAAGCCACGCGTCAGAAGCGCATGAGGATGGAGAATATGATGCTCGTAAACGCCAGAGAGTTTGTCGGTGCGAGTTTGCTTAGGAATGCCGTAGAGGATATTGAGCGCGGCCTGTACCGCCCAGCAGACAAACAGCGTCGAGGTGACGTGATCTTTCGACCACTCCAGCACCTGTTTGATCTGCGGCCAGTAAGCGACATCATTAAACTCCACCAGGCCCAGCGGCGCACCGGTTACAATCAGACCGTCAAAGTTCTGTTCCTGAATATCTTCAAAGTTACAGTAGAAGTTGTTCAGATGCTCTGCGGGCGTGTTGCGCGATTCACGGGAATCGATGCGCAACAGCTGAATATCGACCTGCAAAGGTGAGTTTGAAAGCAGGCGCAGAAACTGATTTTCAGTTTCAATCTTCTTCGGCATCAGGTTAAGGATCAGAACCTTAAGTGGACGAATTTCCTGACCAGACGCACGAGAAGTTGTCATCACAAAGACGTTTTCTTCACGCAAGAAATTGACGGCGGGTAGCTCGTCCGGCACACGAATCGGCATAACCTGATTACCTCACTACATACACTTATACGTTTGGACATCCAGATAGCTGAAGATAACCAGAAAATTTGCCAATGTCGAGCCTGCATGTTGAAGGTGAGAAAGTTTCAAGGAAAAGACTACGTTAGAATATAAGAATGACTAAAAGGAGAGAAAATGGTTATTAGTATTCGCCGCTCACGGCATGAGGAAGGGGAGGAACTCGTTGCGATTTGGTGTCGATCTGTCGATGCCACACACGATTTTTTATCAGCAGAGTATCGGGCCGAGCTGGAGGTGCTAGCTAGTTCGTTCCTTACTGCCGGAAGCGCCGTTGTGGGTCGCGGTTAATGAACGGGATCAGCCGGTTGGGTTTATGTTGTTAAGTGGGCAGCATATGGATGCGCTGTTTATCGATCCTGATGTGTGCGGCTGCGGCGTGGGTCGGATGCTGGTGGAGCATGCGCTCTCGATGGCACCGGAACTGACAACCAACGTTAATGAGCAAAATGAGCAGGCGGTTGGGTTCTATAAGAAGGTGGGTTTTAAGGTTACGGGACGCTCTGAGGTGGACGATTTGGGGAAACCCGTATCCGTTGCTGAATCTGGCGTATGTGGGGGAATAAGCCGCCCCTGCCGTGCCTGCCCAGGCTGGAGAAGACGCGCCAGCGTCGCACCCGGCATTTTTTTCACCAACGCAAAAAGGCCCAGTCTTTCGACCGGGCCTTCTGCTTAACTTGATGCCTGGCAGTTCCCTACTCTCGCATGG
>NZ_MECT01000094.1:0-7322 GCF_001722145.1 Shigella sp. FC1544 | reverse complement strand
ACGGTTGTGGCGCACGTCTTCGGTGAACGCACTCTGGCCACACTGGAGCGTCTTCTGAGCCTGCTGTCGGCCTTTGAGGTCGTGGTATGGATGACGGATGGCTGGCCGCTGTATGAATCACGCCTGAAGGGAAAGCTGCACGTTATCAGCAAGCGTTACACTCAGCGCATTGAGCGACATAATCTGAATCTGAGACAACATCTGGCAAGGCTGGGACGGAAGTCACTGTCGTTCTCAAAATCGGTGGAGCTGCATGACAAGGTCATCGGGCATTATCTGAACATAAAACACTATCAGTAAGTTGGAGTCATTACCCGAAAAGCAGCTATGGACAGAAACTATCTGGCGTCAGTCCTTGCGGAGAGCGGGCTTTCGTAGTCTTACCCCGACTCTCCCCCAGCCTTAAACACAACCCCCACTCACCGCAACCTAAACTCATCCGCATCCTGCCATGCCGGAAACTTTTCTCTATATTCCCGCAATGCCATCATCGACAGCTCCGCATCAATGCGCGTTGCTGATGCGCGTCGGCAGTAGCGATAATCTCGCCTTGTGGATTAATCACCCGGCTGTCACCGCGATAATGGCAGCCGTTGCCATCGCTGCCGACGCGATTGCATCCCGCCACATACGCCTGATTCTCAATCGCGCGGGCCGTCAGCAATGCCTGCCAGTGCAGAGAGCGCGGAGCAGGCCAGTTGGCAACGTAGATGGCGAGGTCATAATCGTTGAGATTGCGCGACCACACCGGAAAACGTAAGTCGTAGCACACCAACGGCAAAATACGCCAGCCGCGCCATTCCACAATCACTCGCGCATTGCCCGCTTTATAATGTAGATGCTCATCTGCCATGCGGAACAGATGACGCTTATCATAAAAATGTACCGTGCCGCCCGGCTCAACCAGCAAAAAGCGGTTAACCGAACCAGACTCCGTTTGTAATGCAACACTGCCTGCAATCAGCGCATTGCACTGCTGCGCCTTAGCTGTCATCCAGTTCACTACGTCATCTTGTGCTAGCGACGAAGCTGCCGCTTCCATGGCAAAGCCGCTGGTAAACATCTCCGGTAGAACGATCACATCGCGCCCGGTAATACCTTCCAGTTGACGATCAAAATGACGCAGGTTGGCAGGGCCATCCATCCACACCAGTGGTTGCTGCAAAAGCGTAATCTTCAAACCAGGCACGGTGTACAACTCCTTTATGCGAAGGGTTTTATAACTTTAACACCTTATCAGGCAGTTGCCTTAGCGCAGAATAAATTGATAACAAATGCTGATATTGGAAATATCTGATTTGCAAATTATCGTGTTATCGCCAGGCTTTAGAAGGTTAATAACATGGGCAGGATAAGCTCGGGAGGAATGATGTTTAAGGCAATAACGACAGTCGCCGCTCTGGTCATCGCCACCAGTGCAATGGCGCAGGATGATTTAACCATTAGCAGCCTTGCAAAGGGCGAAACCACCAAAGCTGCATTTAATCAGATGGTACAAGGGCATAAGCTGCCTGCCTGGGTGATGAAAGGCGGTACTTATACTCCCGCACAAACCGTAACGTTGGGAGATGAGACGTATCAGGTGATGAGCGCGTGCAAACCGCATGACTGTGGCTCGCAACGTATCGCTGTGATGTGGTCCGAGAAATCTAATCAGATGACGGGGCTGTTCTCGACTATTGATGAGAAAACGTCGCAAGAGAAACTCACCTGGCTGAATGTGAACGATGCGCTTTCGATTGATGGTAAAACGGTGCTGTTCGCGGCGTTGACCGGCAGCCTGGAAAACCATCCGGATGGCTTTAATTTTAAATAATTAGCGGATAAAGAAACGGAGCCTTTCGGCTCCGTTATTCAATTACGCGGCTTCAACTTTCCGCACTTTCTCCGGCAACTTTACCGGCTTCGTCGCCAGCTCTTCCGGATCAAAGTCATCAACGTTAATACTGCGCAGACGGCTTTCTTCAGCTTTCACCAGAATAGCGGCTTCATCTTTATCAATCAGCCCCTTCGCCAGCGCGTTGTGCGCCAGTTCATCCAGACGGGTAAACGGCAGGTTTTTACCCAGCTCTTTACAGATCCGCTGATGAATTGGGTCGGCGGCAATCACATCCACCAGCGCCTCTTCCAGCAAGCCAACCGGATTATGCTCGCTCGGCGTCAGGTACTGACCGCGACCAATGCGGGAACGGGTGGCGTTCGGCACTTGTAAAATCTTCGCCACTTTATGATCCAGCTTGTCAGAAGGTGCCAGATAATGACGTCCGGTCGGGAAGATCACCACATTCAGCAGCCCGGCAACCACGCGGTTCGGGAAGTTTTGCAGTAAATCATCCATCGCCTGTTCAGCCTGATACAGCGCATCTTGTACGCCCCAGTGCACCAGCGGCAGGTCGGCTTCATTACGGCCTTCGTCGTCATAACGCTTCAGCACGGCAGAGGCGAGGTAGAGCTGGCTTAAAATATCCCCCAGACGGGCCGAGATGCGCTCGCGACGTTTCAGGCTGCCGCCCAGCACTGCCATCGAGACATCAGAAAGCAGGGCGAGGTTGGCGCTCAGGCGGTTCAGGTGCTGATAGTAGCGTTTAGTGGCATCGCCGGTTGGCGTGCTGCTGGTTAAACCGCGCGTCAGGCCCAGCCAGAAGCTGCGAACTTTGTTGCTACCGACGTGACCGATATGTTTGAACAACAGTTTATCGAACGCGTTGACGTCATTGTTCTTCGCCGCTTCCATCTCTTCCAGCACGTACGGATGGCAACGAATCGCTCCTTGTCCGAAGATCATCATGCTGCGGGTCAGAATGTTAGCCCCTTCAACGGTGATGGCAATCGGTGCGCCCTGGTAAGCACGCGCCAGGAAGTTGCTTTGCCCGAGCATAATGCCTTTGCCACCAGTGATATCCATCGCATCAATAATCGACTGCTGCCCGCGGTGGGTACAGTGATACTTAACGATAGCCGACAGCACGGCAGGTTTTTCGCCGAGCATAATGCCGTAGGTAATCAGCGATGCCGCAGCATCCATCACGTAGGCATTACCGGCAATACGCGCCAGCGGCTCTTCAATCCCTTCCATCTTACCGATAGAGATTTTGAACTGACGGCGAATGTGAGCATACGCGCCCGTTGCCAGCGCTACCGATTTCACGCCGCCGGTTGAGTTGGAAGGCAGGGTGATGCCGCGGCCTACCGAGAGGCACTCCACCAGCATCCGCCAGCCTTGCCCGGCCATTTTCGGCCCACCGATGATGTAATCGATCGGTACGAAGACATCTTTACCGCGCGTCGGTCCGTTCTGGAACGGTACGTTCAGCGGGAAGTGGCGACGACCAATTTCCACGCCCGGCGTGGTGGTCGGGATCAGCGCACAGGTAATACCTAAATCTTCTGCGCCACCCAGCAGCTTTTCCGGGTCGGAGAGTTTAAACGCCAGCCCAAGCACAGTCGCAATCGGTGCCAGCGTAATATAGCGTTTGTTCCAGGTCAGACGCATCCCCAGCACCTGCTGGCCCTGCCATTCGCCCATGCAGACAATCCCGGTGTCCGGAATCGCGCCCGCATCGGAACCCGCTTCCGGGCTTGTCAGTGCAAAGCAAGGGATCTCCTGACCACGCGCCAGACGCGGCAGATAGTGATCTTTCTGCTCGTCAGTGCCGTAATGTTGCAGCAGCTCGCCCGGGCCTAATGAGTTCGGCACGCCGACGGTAATCGCCAGGATCCCGCTTACGCCGGAGAGTTTTTGCAGCACGCGAGACTGGGCATAAGCTGAGAACTCCAGTCCGCCGTACTCTTTTTTGATAATCATCGCGAAGAAGCGATGCTCTTTAAGGTACGCCCACAACTCCGGCGGCAGATCCGCCAGCTCATGAGTAATCTGGAAATCATTCGCCATCCGGCAGGCTTCTTCTACCGGGCCGTCGAGAAACGCTTGCTCTTCGGCGGTCAGGCGCGGCTGCGGATAGTTATGCAGCTTTTTCCAGTCCGGCTTGCCCTGGAACAAGTCGCCCTCCCACCAGGTGGTGCCCGCATCAATCGCTTCTTTCTCAGTGCGCGACATCGGCGGCATCACCTTACGGAAACCTCGAAATACCGGCGCGGAAATCATCGACTTACGCATAGGCGCAAAGTTAAATGGCACGAGGATAATGGCCAGAGGCACCAGTACCCACGCCGACCACAGACCAGCAACGCCGAGGGCGGCTGTCCAGGCGAGCAAAATCAGACTGCTGATAAATAAGCTCACGCGGAGATAGAACAACGCGCCGAGCAGGACAACCGTAGCGAGAATACTCAAAATCATCATAACGAAAAGCCCCTTACTTGTAGGAGGTCTGACCACTTGTGATGATATGGTTGTAGTGGATGTAAATACATTTAGCAATGTGTTTACAATATAATTACAACAAAGCTCACATTGTTGCTGTTTTTATCCGCACTTCAGGTCAAAAAGTCCTGGTCATAGCACCTGCCCGTACTTCTCGCTTTTGGCGGTATCCGGTACACTGCATTTTGTCTATTACATTTATGCTGAAGGATATCCTCATGTACCAGGATCTTATTCGTAACGAACTGAACGAAGCGGCGGAAACGCTGGCTAACTTTTTAAAAGATGACGCCAATATTCACGCCATTCAGCGCGCGGCGGTCCTGTTAGCAGACAGCTTTAAAGCCGGTGGCAAAGTGCTTTCCTGCGGCAACGGCGGTTCCCATTGCGACGCTATGCACTTTGCCGAAGAGTTGACCGGTCGCTACCGTGAAAACCGTCCGGGCTACCCGGCGATTGCTATTTCTGACGTTAGTCATATTTCCTGCGTCGGTAATGATTTCGGTTTCAATGATATTTTCTCCCGCTACGTTGAAGCGGTAGGTCGCGAAGGCGATGTACTGCTGGGGATCTCCACCTCCGGTAACTCTGCAAACGTGATCAAAGCGATCGCAGCGGCGCGTGAGAAGGGGATGAAAGTGATCACCCTGACCGGTAAAGACGGCGGCAAAATGGCTGGCACGGCGGATATCGAAATTCGCGTACCGCACTTTGGTTATGCCGACCGCATTCAGGAGATTCACATTAAAGTGATCCATATCCTGATCCAGTTAATTGAAAAAGAGATGGTTAAGTAAGTCTGGCGTAGGCCGGATAAGGCGTTTACGCCGCATCCGGCACTTGTGCGCTGATGCCTGATGCGATGCTGACGCGTCTTATCATGCCTACAAATCTGTACGCGAACCGTAGGCCGAATAATTCGTTTACGCCGCATCCGACCTGAAAATTCTTAAATCAATCTTCGCCGGGGGCCATGCGCTCCCGCTGTTGTGGAGGTTACCCATGTGCGAATTGCTCGGGATGAGCGCCAACGTCCCTACCGATATCTGCTTTAGTTTCACCGGACTTGTACAGCGTGGTGGTGGAACCGGGCCACATAAAGATGGCTGGGGCATTACCTTTTACGAAGGTAAAGGCTGTCGCACATTTAAAGATCCACAACCCAGCTTTAATTCCCCCATCGCCAAACTTGTCCAGGACTACCCGATAAAATCCTGTTCGGTGGTGGCTCATATTCGCCAGGCTAATCGGGGCGAGGTGGCGTTGGAAAATACTCACCCATTTACCCGCGAGTTATGGGGGCGTAACTGGACTTATGCCCATAACGGACAACTGACGGGCTACAAATCACTGGAAACCGGCAACTTCCGCCCGGTAGGCGAAACCGACAGCGAAAAAGCCTTCTGCTGGCTGCTGCATAAATTAACGCAGCGTTACCCGCGCACGCCGGGCAACATGGCAGCAGTGTTTAAATATATCGCTTCACTGGCGGACGAACTGCGGCAGAAGGGCGTTTTCAACATGCTGCTTTCGGATGGGCGCTATGTAATGGCGTATTGCTCGACGAATCTGCACTGGATCACCCGCCGCGCACCGTTTGGCGTGGCAACGCTGCTGGATCAGGATGTAGAAATCGACTTCAGCTCGCAGACCACACCGAATGATGTGGTCACGGTGATTGCGACACAGCCGCTGACGGGCAATGAAACCTGGCAAAAGATTATGCCAGGCGAATGGCGCTTATTTTGCCTCGGGGAGCGTGTAGTTTGATGCCAGTTGTGGCTGCACAACTTCGTGGCTTAACGGCTTGCTGACCACGTAACGACCATTGACCACAGAAACGGTCGGTGGCTTACGGGTTTGCTCAAAGTAGTCGTAACCCGGCTTCAGTTGCTCCCAGAAGTCCTTAAAGTTGGAATATTTATGGCGCTTCATATTGGCGTCGGTCATGCGGAACGGGTAAATACTCACTTGCACGCTCGGCTGACCAAACACCAGCGCACCAGTAACGAACTGGAAGATCTCATCAATACCCTGATTGGTCATTGCGTAGCAGCCGATGGAAACACAATCGCCGTGGATCATCAGGTATTTCCCTTCATAACCATGCGCACGGTCATAGGCATTGGGGAAACCAATATTAATCGCTTTGTAGTAACGGCTGTCTGGTTTTAACTGATTACGCTGGACGCTATAAAACCCTTCCGGGCTTTTGAAATCGCCCTGACGCTGTTTTGGCCCTAAGCCGCCGGAATATTTACAGATTTTATAACTGTCGAGCAGCTGATATTGCTCGCCCATTTTGACGTAGAGATCGAGCGTACGTTCTTCCTTGAAGATCTGGATGTAGACAGGGGATCCCATCAACTGCTGCTTATACTCTTTGCTCACTGGCGTGGTCGAGCTACTGCTGCCCAGCAAACCGGCAAACGAAACACACGGGATCAACAACATCGCAAGAATTAATGCGATTTTACGCATACTGCTTATTCCTTGATAAAACGGTTACACACGCCAGGACGGCAAAATGGATCTCAAATCGGAATAGTCTGGATTTGGAAGGCTCACATTATCACCAAAAGAGTTTTACGCAAGCCTGTCGGCGCAGGGTTTACAAATTTAGCACAGGGGCAGTTTTCAATAGTCCGAAAAGCGCATGTATCATTTATTTCCTAAGATTATGGGTAATGACTCCAACTTACTGATAGTGTTTTATGTTCAGATAATGCCCGATGACCTTGTCATGCAGCTCCACCGATTTTGAGAACGACAGTGACTTCCGTCCCAGCCTTGCCAGATGTTGTCTCAGATTCAGATTATGTCGCTCAATGCGCTGAGTGTAACGCTTGCTGATAACGTGCAGCTTTCCCTTCAGGCGTGATTCATACAGCGGCCAGCCATCCGTCATCCATACCACGACCTCAAAGGCCGACAGCAGGCTCAGAAGACGCTCCAGTGTGGCCAGAGTGCGTTCACCGAAGACGTGCGCCACAACCGT
>NZ_MECT01000093.1:0-7326 GCF_001722145.1 Shigella sp. FC1544 | reverse complement strand
CCTTCAGGGCACAGACTAAAGGTAAGGTGGAACGGATGGTGCAGTACACCCGTAACAGTTTTTACATCCCACTAATGACTCGCCTGCGCCCGATGGGGAGCACTGTCGATGTTGAAACAGCCAACCGCCACGGTCTGCGCTGGCTGCACGATGTCGCTAACCAACGAAAGCATGAAACAATCCAGGCCCGTCCCTGTGATCGCTGGCTCGAAGAGCAGCAGTCCATGCTGGCACTGCCTCCGGAGAAAAAAGAGTATGACGTGCATCCTGGTGAAAATCTGGTGAGCTTCGACAACCCCCCCAGCATCATCCACTCTCCATCTACGACTCATTCTGCAGAGGAGTGGCGTGATGATGGAACTGCAACATCAACGACTGATGGCGCTCGCCGGGCAGTTGCAACTGGAAAGCCTTATAAGCGCAGCGCCTGCGCTGTCACAACAGGCAGTAGACCAGGAATGGAGTTATATGGACTTCCTGGAGCATCTGCTTCATGAAGAAAAACTGGCACGTCATCAACGTAAACAGGCGATGTATACCCGAATGGCAGCCTTCCCGGCGGTGAAAACGTTCGAAGAGTATGACTTCACATTCGCCACCGGAGCACCGCAGAAGCAACTCCAGTCGTTACGCTCACTCAGCTTCATATAACGTAATGAAAATATCGTATTACTGGGGCCATCAGGTGTGGGGAAAACCCATCTGGCAATAGCGATGGGCTATGAAGCAGTCCGTGCAGGTATCCAAGTTCGCTTCACAACAGCAGCAGATCTGTTACTTCAGTTATCTATGGCACAACGTCAGGGCCGTTATAAAACGACGCTTCAGCGTGGAGTAATGGCCCCCCGCCTGCTCATCATTGATGAAATAGGCTATCTGCCGTTCAGTCAGAAAGAAGCAAAACTGTTCTTCCAGGTCATCGCTAAACGTTATGAAAAGAGCGCAATGATCCTGACATCCAATCTACCGTTCGGGCAGTGGGATCAAACGTTCGCCGGTGATGCAGCACTGACCTCAGCGATGCTGGGCCGTATCTTACACCACTCACATGTCGTTCAAATCAAAGGAGAAAGCTATCGACTCAGACAGAAACGAAAGGCCGGGGTTATAGCAGAAGCTAATCCTGAGTAAAACGGTGGATCAATATTGGGCCGTTGGTGGAGATATAAGTGGATCACTTTTCATCCGTCGTTGACACAACACTGGCTCTGGTATGCGTACAACACTAAAACTGGCGGTGTGTTGGCTTACACTTTCGGGCCACGGAATGATGAGACCTGTCGGGAACTGTTAGCCCTGTTGACTCCGTTCTGTATCGGCATGGTGACCAGCGATGACTGGGGCAGCTACGCCAGAGAAGTGCCGAAGGAGAAACACCTGACCGGCAAAATCTTCACGCAACGTATTGAACGTAACAACCGGACCCTCCGCACCCGCATCAAGCGGCTGGCACGTAAAACAATCTGCTTCTCGCGTTCCGTGGAAATCCACGAAAAAGTCATCGGCTCCTTCATTGAAAAGCACATGTTCTACTGATTGGAAGCACTACCCCCGCCTGTTGCGACAGTCACGTCATCGTCGTCCGTTACCGGAACATGTTTCCCGCGAAATACACCATCTGGAGCCTGAAGAAAGCTGTTGTCCGGAGTGTGGTGGTGAACTGGATTATTCGGGGGAAATCAGCGTCTTTCTCCCGGAAAGGCATACTATCTTACAGTAATATTCATTCCGATGATTAATAAATCAGCAATGCGCGCATTTTTAATATAAGCATGTACAATATGCACTTGCATGCATTACCCTGCTAATGCAGTTTTTTTTGTAATAAGTTAAAATCCTACATAGCACGGAGGGGGAATGACTAGTTTTGAGCAGTTAAGTAAGGTTGCGCAGCGTGCAGATAAAATGTTGCTCGCCCTAACAAAACAGATTCAGGAGCAAAAGCAGGAGTTTCAGGCTGATGTTTTTTATCAAGTCTATTCAAAGTCTGCTGTAGCTAAGCTTCCAAAATTAACGCGCGCAAGCGTGGATGGTGCAGTCGGTGAGATGGAGGCTCAGGGCTATCAGTTTGAAAAACGCCCAGCAGGAACCGCGACAAAATATGCATTAACCATCCAGAACATTATCGATATCTATGCACATCGTGGCATTCCTAAATATCGCGATCGTTATAGTGAGGCATATTCCATATTCATCGGTAGTCTAAAAGGCGGTGTGTCTAAAACCGTGAGTAGTGTTTCCGTAGCTCACGCCCTGCGTGCTCATCCTCACCTGCTGTCAGAAGATTTACGTATTCTGCTCCTTGATTTAGATCCCCAGTCATCAGCCACTATGTTTCTGAACTACTTGCATGCGGTGGGGCTGGTTGATACAACCGCACCGCAGGCTATGTTGCAGAACGTGAGTCGTGAGGAATTACTGGAAGATTTTATCGTTCCGTCAGTTATCCCTGGCGTTTATGTTATGCCGGCTTCTATTGACGACGCCTTTATTGCATCAAACTGGGATACTCTGTGCGAGGAGCATCTATTAGGACAAAACAAACACGCGATATTGCGTGAGAATATTATTGATAAGCTGAAGCATGATTTCGACTTCATCCTTATTGATACAGGCCCGCATCTGGACGCATTTTTGAAAAATGCCATTGCTGCCGCAGATATCATGTTTACACCGGTGCCGCCAGCACAAGTTGATTTCCATTCCACGCTTAAATATTTGGCTCGTTTACCTGAACTTGTACAGATTATTGAACAGGATGGATGTTCATGCCGTTTGCAGGCAAATATTGGCTTCATGTCGAAACTGGCGAATAAGTCAGATCATAAATACTGCCATAGCCTGACAAAAGAGATTTTCGGTGGTGACATGCTTGATGTTTCAATGCCACGTCTTGATGGTTTTGAGAGAAGCGGCGAGTCGTTTGATACCGTGATATCTGCGAATCCTGTTACTTATGTTGGCAGTGGTGAAGCTTTGAAAAATGCACGTATGGCAGCAGAAGATTTCGCTAAAGCAGTTTTTGATCGTATTGAATTTATAAGGGCTAACTACTGATGGAAAACAGAAAGCACCGACCGACTATTGGCCGTACGCTGAATACAAATATCCTGAATAATACTGAAGAAATATCGGCTCCAGTTCATGTATTTACCCTCAATACTGGCCGAAAGGCAAAATTTACTGAGATCAAGGTTGATCATGACAAAGTGGACACTCAAACTTTTGTGGTTGAAGAGGTGAATGGCCGCGAACAGACAGCCCTGACGCCGGACTCACTAAAAGACATCACCAGAACTATACGTTTACAACAATTCTATCCATGTATTGGGATTCGGACTGGCGATCTTATTGAGATTTTGGATGGTTCCCGTCGTCGGGCAGCAGCTTTGCTATGCAAGGTTGGATTACGTGTACTTGTAACGGATGATGAGCTTACTGTTTCTGAAGCTCAGCATCTGGCGAAAGATTTGCAGACGTCACTTGAACATAATATTCGTGAAATTGGGTTGCGTTTAGTACGTCTCAAAGAGGCCGGTATGAACCAGAAGCAAATTGCGGAAAGAGAGGGATTGTCGGCAGCTAAGGTGACTCGTGCCCTCCAAGCAGCGTCCGTACCTAAAGATTTTGTGTCTCTTTTTCCTGTTCAGTCTGAGCTGACATACGCCGATTACAGGCAACTGGCTGAATTAAGTGAACGACTGAGGCTGGGTGATATATCTATTGATGAAGTTATGAAGAATATCTCGCCGAGTATTGAGCTTATTACTGCTGATGACAATCTTTCTGAAGACGAGGTTAAAAACAGTATTATGCGGCTTATAACCAAGGAAATGTCTTCATTGCTTGATTCAGGAGTAAAGGATAAAGCGGTTGTAACTTTGTTATGGAAATTTGATAGTAAAGATAAATTTGCTCGAAAACGAGTAAAGGGACGTACGTTCTCATATGAATTCGGCAGATTACCGTTGGAAGTTCAGGATAAGTTAGATCGTATGATTGCTCTTGTACTAAAAGATAATCTGAATTCGCTGTGAAAATTCAAGTTTTTCGCCAGCAACTCACCAGTTTTTAATTGGCTGTTTTAAAAGAAATTTTGCTTTTATTAGCGTTTTTTTTGAACAGTATTTCACGGTGAAATCGCCTGTTTCACCGTATCTTCTTTGCTTGAAAAAGATAGTTTCTCTTAGCCGTTTAACAGTAACCGATGAGATAGTATTCCCCCTCTTTCACGGCAGCCTTCAATTGCGCCATGATGGATAAACTTTAACCACAAAAGTAAGCGGGATACCATGTCTGAACAGAAAATCACCGGCATTGATCTGGCTAAAACGAACTTTTATCTTTTCAGTATCAATGCTCATGGCAAACCCGCAGGAAAGACCAAACTTTCTCGCAATCAACTGCTTAACTGGCTGGTGCAACAGCCTAAAATGACTGTTGCGATGGAGGCTGGCGGGGCATCTCATTACTGGGCCCGGGAAATCAGGAAACTCGACCATGATGTAATATTGCTTCCGGCACAACATGTTAAAGCTTATCAGCGGTGCCAGAAAAATGATTATAACGACGCACAGGCAATAGCTGAGGCCTGCCAACATGGAACTATACGACCCGTACCAATAAAAACTCTGGAGCAACAGGACGTCCAGACTTTTTTGAATATGCGTCGGTTGGTTTCAATGGAAAGGACACAACTGATAAATCACATTCGTGGACTTCTTGCTGAATACGGCATTGTGTTCAGTAAAGGCGCAGCAGAATTACGCCAAAAGTAAGCGGCTCGTCAGAACCGTATTGATATTTACTGAGAGCTCAGATCAACTTTCCAGGGCAACAGATCACGTACCCGGTTTGCCGGCCAGTCCTGGATATGCTCAATGACGTAACGCAGCCATTTTTCTGGTTCCACATTGTTCAGACGGCATGTGCCGATCAGCGAGTACAACACTGCCGCATGTTCGTCATCGCTGTCGGAACCCGCGAGTCGAGTCAGCCGGAGAGAATTTCACTCCCCGGCTGCTCACGGAACCGTACGTGACACTCTCGCGTCATACGGCTCTTGATCACTCATTTGATGCACGTAGTAAATACCAGTGAACAAATAGCTTCGGATACTCCTTCCTTACCAGCGTCAGCTTTCGCTGAGCCTTCCGGTTCGAAAGTCTGTATTTAGACTGCATCCACTTGAGCAGACGTGACTGCATTGCACTCCACAGTCGATAGTTGAAATTTCTGGACCAGAACTTTCCGTAGTACTCGATCCAGCCTCTCACTATCGCATTGTAGCGCCTCGCAAAATCCAGCAAACTCTCAGCTGTTGAGCGATGTATACGCCACTTCTTGATTGTTTCTGTTATTTTGCGCATTGCTGCATTTGACGCACCCGGCATGCATTTTCGGTACCGTTCGCCTTTGAAATTCTTCAGCGTACGCACTTTGAAGTCATATCCGAGAAAGGTGAAACTCGTTGCGACGTTTCTCCTTTTAAACGTGTCAATGTAGGCGATATTCGTTTTCCCTGCATTCAGGACCAGCCCGACTTCCGAGAAGCGCTCCGATAACCTGTTCTTTAGCCTTGTTGCATCACTCATTCGTGAACAATGTACTACAATATCGTCAGCGTACCTCTCAAACGGTACCCCCCGATATTCTCTTTCCATCCACAAATCAAATGCATAGTGAAGGAACAAGTTAGCAAGTAGCGGACTAATGACCCCGCCCTGCGGAGTGCCTCGTGTTCGGGTTATTAATTCTCCATTTTCACAACTCTGCATTGGCGCTTCCATCCAGCGTCGACAGTACAGGATGACCCATTTAGGCATCCCGTGGTGTTCCAGAGCTTTGAGCACCAGATCATGTTTCACATGGTCGAAAAACGCACTGATGTCCACTTCCAGTATCCAGCTATAACGCCAGCACCGGATGGCACATTGTTTCAGAGCGTCATGAGCTGATTTGCCTGGTCGGTAACCATATGAATCAGCATGGAAAATCGGGTCAAGCTTTTCTTCCATGAAAAGTTTTATCGCTCCCTGAGCAATTCGATCGGATACTGTTGGGATCCCCAGAATGCGTTCCTTGCCATTCGACTTCGGGATCCGTTTTTCCAGCACTGGTGGCGGAAACCATGTTCCCGAACATAGCCGGTTCCAGATCTTGTATAGATTGCCATCACGTTGCTGGTCGAACATTTTCAAAGTCTGCCCGTCGCATCCGGGGGGCTCCCTTGTTGCGACGCACATCCAGATAGGATGCCCAGACCAGTGCTTTTGGTATTTCAAATGATTTTCGTTGCATCAGTTACGTCATCCCCTTTTGGGTTGTGTCTTCTGCAATGAATGTGATCCCCATCCCTTCGCTCCAGACCCATTACAGATCTTTCATCACTACTACGAATGGGGCCGCCCCTGTTTCCCGATACGTGCCGGAAACAGGTTCTCACGTTCCCTGAGATGGTCTGGCCCGGGATCCTGCTGCCTTCACACCGGATGCCGCGCAGTCAGCAAGCAGGTGTCTTCTGCGCTTATCAGGGGACGGCTGTACGGCCCCATTTTGACATCATCTAAGATTTCGATGCTTCATCGGACAGTTTACTTTCGTTCAGCTTCCCGAACCCCACGTGACAGTAGACCTCTGCCTTTTCCCGAGTCGCTCACCACCTCATTCCTTAGAATGAAGCAGCACCGGGTCGTTTGGTCAGTGCTCCTGTAAACCCTGACCGGAGGGCCCACCTCCACCCACCTCAGAGCATGGATAACTTATGCTGCAATTTCCGAAGCGGCGTTACGGTCATCACGAACGTAGACCCACAGCCGGGCAGTCCTTGTTTTACCGCTGCCCGGCTCCTGGACCGGAACGGGGATATCATCGGTATGGACTTTACCGGGCATCAGCACATACTGGCGCAGGATGTCATACAGCGGTTCCAGCAGTTCAGCAACTGAACCGCCCCGGGTTTCCTGGAGAGTGTTTTATCTGTGAACCCAGGCTGCCAGATCATCGTTTCCGATGGAAGCATAATAAGCTTTTTCTGCTTCTGCCGGAGGAGTATGGCCCAGCCTTTCCAGCAATCGTCGATTGTTATACCAGTCCACCCACGTGAGTGTGGCCAGTTCCACTTCTGCACGGTTTTTCCAGCTCTTACGGTGTATTACCTCCGCTTTGTAAAGACCATTGATGCTCTCCGCCATCGCGTTGTCATACGAGTCGCCTGTACTTCCTGTTGATGCCAGTAATCCGGCTTCCTTAAGCCGCTGTGTGTAGGCCAGCGATACATACTGAGAACCTTTATCACTGTGATGGACCGTGCCGGACGGTCGACGG
>NZ_MECT01000092.1:0-7343 GCF_001722145.1 Shigella sp. FC1544 | reverse complement strand
TTTCTGGTGCGTACCGGGCTGAGAGGCGGTGTAAGTGAACTGTAGTTGCCATGTTTTACGGCAATGAGAGCAGAGATAGCGCTGATGTCCGGCAGTGCTTTTGCCGTTACGCACCACGCCTTCAGTAGCGGAGCAGGAAGGACATCTGATGGAAATGGAAGCCACGCAAGCACCTTAAAATCACCATCATACACTAAATCAGTAAGTTGGCAGCATTACCCGGCGTCGACTTTATCCAGCGGCCATGAATCAAACAGATAGCCGTCAAAATAAATATCGTCAACGTTCGAGAATTCCAGCAGACGTTGCTTAACGTTTTCCAGATGCTGCCACATTGCCAGCTTCGCCGCTCGGGCATCTTTTTTGATTAACGCGGCAAGGATCTGTTTGTGATCGCCCAACCACTCTTTGCGATACAGGCTGTCATCCAGATGGCTGTGCAACTGGATCCACATTGGATTGTTTTCCCGCCACTGCCAGGACTGACGGAATAACTCCACCAGCATGCTGTTATGCGTTGCTTCAGCAATGGCGAGATGGAACTGCATGTCACCGCTTTCGCTGCTACCCGGCGCGCTGGAAGCCAGTTCACGCTCTTCCAGTTGCAATGCCTGACGCATTTTGACGATATCTTCGCGGGTAGCCTGCAGGGCGGCAAATTCCGCGATGTTGCTCTCAAGAAGCTGTCGCGCCTGCAACAATTCAAAGGGGCCGGCATCATTGCAGACGTTGGCATCCGGACTGTCTGTGTTGTGGCTGCCTGAGCTATCAAGAACATAGATACCGGCACCCCGGCGCACTTCCACCAGCCCTTTGATCTCCAGCATGATCAGCGCTTCACGTACCACCGTCCGCGTGACATCAAGCATTTCTGCAATTTCACGCTCCGGCGGCAGCCGTTCGCCAGGATTGTACGGCGTCTTTATGATCAGATCGCGGATCATCGCCCCGACTTCCTGGTAAGGTCTTTGCGCAGAGGTGGCAGATTTCATGGTGTTGTGTCCGTTAGGTGCGGTTAATCAAATTTTTGCCGGATGCGGCGTGAACGCCTTATCCGGCCTACAACGGGCAATTTTACGGCCCCCGTTAATCTCAAACTATACCATTAGCACTGGAAGTTGGCACGTACAGGTGGGCAAAAAAACGAAAACTGGTCAACCAAATATCAGTTTGATTGACCAGTAAGTCTGTAGGGTAATCAGTTAGTTACAGCGCAGCCACACACTCGCGCGCACCGCGTTCGCACAGCTGCTGATATGCCGCCGTCACCGCGCCAACAAAGTCGGCATTCTGCGGCAGATCATCGGCAAAAATACCGCTCAGGCCCAGCAGCGCTTTCACGCGGTCTGCGCCCTGATACTGCGCGTTAATCTTCTGGAACTCGGCCAGCATCGGGTCGACCACGTCAATGGCATTACCCTGCTCATCCACGCCCTGGGTGTAACGCATCCAGCCAGCCACGCCCAGCGCCAGGTGACGCCAGCTGCCGCCGTTTTGCAGGTGCAGACGCACCGGGTCCAGCAGACGCTGCGGTAACTTCTGGCTGCCGTCCATCGCAATCTGCCAGGTACGGTGACGCAGAGACGGGTTGCTGAAACGCTCGATCAGCAGCGTCGCATAGGCCTTCAGGTCCGTACCCTCCGGCATAGACAGCGTTGGCGCTTGTTCCTGCATCATCAGGGCAAAGGCCGCTTTGCGATAATCCGGGTTAGTCATGGTGTCGGCAATAGTTTCATAGCCGCCGAGGTAACCGAGGTATGCCAGGAAAGAGTGGCTGCCGTTCAGCATACGCAGCTTCATCATTTCGAACGGCACAACGTCTGCAACGAACTGTGCGCCCACTTTATCCCAGTCCGGGCGACCATTAACGAAGTTATCTTCAATCACCCACTGACGGAACGGTTCGCAGGCAATGGCGCACGGGTCGTAAACACCCAGCTGGTCAGCAATTTCCTGTAAGGTTTCTGGCGTCGCCGCCGGAACGATGCGGTCAACCATGGTGCACGGGAAGGTGACGTTCTCTTCAATCCATGCCGCCAGCTGCGGGTCACGTGCCTGAGCCAGCCCCAGTACCGCGACCTTCGCCACATGACCGTTTTCACGCACGTTATCGCAGGACATCACCGTAAATGCTTTCAGCCCTTTTTCACGACGCAGACGCAAGGCTTCGACGATGTAACCAATCGCGGACTTCGGCGCAGTCGGGTTTTCTAGATCGTGCTTGATCAGCGGGTTATTGAGATCCAGTTGACCGCTTGCCGCATCAGCGCAGTAGCCTTTTTCCGTGACCGTTAGAGAGACAATCGCCGTTTGCGGACGCGCCATCGCGTTGAGAATACCTTCGCAGCCGTCGATTTCCGGATGCAGCGCTTCTTTCATCGAACCGATAATTTTCAGCTCGGTGCTTTCTGCGCCTTTTTCCGCTACGGTGTACAGCAGTTGCTGTTTTTTCAGGTTTTCGATCAGCACGCGGTCGTTGCCTGGCATCAGGTTAACTTCGCAGATGCCCCAGTCGCTGTCGGTGCTTTCCAGCAGATGATGGGTATACAGCGCCTGATGTGCGCGGTGAAACGCCCCGCAACCGAGATGCACAATGCGTGATTCCAGACGAGAATGATCCCATGACGGGCGGGCAACCGGCAGATTGCTGTCAACAATAGTAGTCATCGTAAACTCCAGAATCCGTCTTCAGAGAGTGACGGCAAGGAAGAAGGAACCGGCACGGCGCGCAGCCATGCCGGTGGATATTAACGGCTAAAGAAAGCGCGCTGGATCGCCAGTTCGACACCGCGAACTTCGGCCAGGCCTTTCAGACGACCAATTGCGGAGTAACCTGGGTTGGTTTTCTTCTTCAGGTCGTCCAGCATCTGATGACCGTGGTCCGGACGCATCGGGATCAGGTCTTCTTTGCCTTCCGCTTTACGACGGTGTTCTTCTTCAACAATCGCTTTCACCACTTCGTACATATCAACGTCACCGTTCAGGTGCGCCGCTTCATGGAAGGTTTTCGGGTTATCTTCACGCATGGTGGAGCGCAGATGGGTGAAGTAAATACGCGGACCGAACTGCTTGATCATATCAACCAGATCGTTGTCAGCACGCACGCCGTAGGAACCGGTGCACATGGTAAAACCGTTCGCCATGCTGTTTACGGTATCAACCATCCACTGCATATCTTCAATGGTGGAAACAATGCGCGGCAGGCCGAGGATCGGGCGCGGCGGATCGTCCGGGTGAACCGCCATACGCACGCCAACTTCTTCAGCAACTGGAATAATCGCTTTCAGGAAGACGGCAAAGTTTTCGCGCAGCTTCGCTTTATCGATATCTTTGTACAGCTCCAGGTGCTTACGGAACTGGTCGAGGGTATACCCTTCTTCCGCGCCCGGCAGACCGGCAATGATGTTACGCGTCAGACGCGCTTTGTCTTCATCGCTCATAGTGGCGAAGCGTTCAGCTGCCTGAGCAATTTCTTCTTCGGTGTAATCCGCTTCCGCGCCTGGACGTTTCAGGATATGCATTTCGAATGCAGCGAATTCGATCTGGTCGAAGCGCAGAGCTTTGGAGCCGTCTGGCAGCACGTATTCGAGGTCAGTACGGGTCCAGTCGAGCACCGGCATGAAGTTGTAGCACACGGTGCGAATGCCGCACTGCGCCAGGTTGCGCAGAGTCTGCTGATAGTTAGCGATCCACTGCTCATAGTTGCCAGTGTGGGTTTTGATATCTTCGTGAATTGGTACGCTTTCTACGACAGACCACACCAGGCCTGCGTCTTCAACGATCGCCTTGCGTTTGAGGATCTCTTCTACGGACCATACTTCGCCGTTCGGGATATGGTGCAGCGCGGTAACCACGCCAGTTGCGCCCGCCTGACGGACATCAGCTAAAGAAACCAGATCGTTTGGGCCGTACCAGCGCCAGGTCTGTTCCATGATTTTTCCTCTTTCACATAGTGGGTTCCACAGCAAAGAGACGCGGAACCCTGGAGTTGTTTAGGTATCCGGATGAACAACCAGACCGCAGCCGTGGCGTTGCATCGGATGAGATGGCGTATAAGTTCTACCTTTTGGTAAGATATGTCAACCAGAATTCTGAAATTGGTTAACCAAATCACAAGAATTTCACTCTCATGGTTGTTGCTGCAAATTGCAGCAAAAGGTAATCGATGGTTATTGATCAGTGGATGTGACATTCATCGCAACAATGGTTGACCAATTTACATAACATGTCGCCCAAAATAACAACGGTTCAACCAGGTAAGGTAAAACGTTATGCATGTGCTTAACATTCTCTGGGTAGTATTCGGCATTGGTCTGATGCTGGTACTGACAACGACCGCAGGTTCAGACACATTCACTGCATTAGCAATGCCTCTTAGATTATTTTGACCTGTCAGTAAAAGACACGTTGAAAACCTGGGGTCTGCTGGAGCTGGTCAACTCCGTGGTTGGGCTGATTATTAGCAAGGTAGCGTAAAAGAACACCAGAGCTGCCAATGGCAGGCTCTGACTGATGACAAAGTCTAAAAATGTGCCCGGACAGTCCCCTCGCCCCTCCGGGGAGAGGGTTAGGGTGAGGGGAACAGACCAGCAAAGTGCGCTTTGTTTATGCCAGATGCGACGCTGACGCGTCTTATCTGGCCTACAAAGGGCTAACGTGCAGGTTTTTAGCTTCAGGTAATATTGCGTAACTGCATTAGCAATGCCCTGTGATTTCTTTATTGATAAACAAAAGTCACGCCAATAATCGATTGCACATTCCCTGCAGTCACCTGCCCTCCGGTACGTGCGTAATTTGCCGTTAATCCCAGACTTACCGCCGAAGTTCCTACTGCTCCTAACGATACCGTGTTATTCGCTGGAATAATCGTACCGTTGCGCGTCAACTGTACGCCGACGCCCTGCGCTGGTGAAAACGACGCGGTATTAGTGAAAATCGAGTTGCCCGCATCTGCAGTTGTGCCGGAGAGGTAATACCCCAGGTTTTGGCTTTTCGCACAATAAACGGTAAGAGGAATTGGCACTGAACCAGGGTAGTCCGGCAGAGTAACGGTGACATCACGAGCAGAAACATCGCAGCCGCCAGTAGGCACCACCACATCATTATTGGCGTAAATATTCCACACAAACTGGAAATCATCGCTGTTATAGTTGTTGGTCTGTCGCAAAATAAGCACGGCAATTAATGAGCCAGCTTTAATCGCCACCCCGCCCGCACTGCTCACAGGCGTCAAATAAAGCGCCACCGGCCACGGCTTATCCGTTCTCGAATTATAAACAACCCGCGGCGTTTCGCTGGTGGTCGGAAATGGATAGCTACTGCCACTATATTTTACGGTCCCGGAAAAATTAGATAACACGCCGCCATAAGCCGAGCCTCGTTGCAGTGTGACATAGTCTGTAATGGTTTCCGGATAATCGTTATGGCAAAAGATTTGCGTCGAAAGATCTACGACCAGGTTTTGCCCCACATTCACGACAGGCGCAAGGTTTACATAAACATTAGCGCTGCCACCGCCAATAGGGATAGCAGTACCATTGGCGTTTTTACAGGCGAATGACTAGGCATTTACCGACCAGCCCATCAGCAGTACAGCAAACAGGGTAATAACTCGTTTCATTACAATTATCTCTTCGGGTTCAGCTGTAGGTATAGGTGATGCTAATCACTGCCTGAATGGTTCCCTGAGTGGCTCCGCCATTTACCGTCAATGCTCTGACCTGTAACGGGAAGTGCGCTGATTGTGAGGAATCATCCACCTGAACTGTTTTGGTTGCGCCAGTATTCAATGTGTTGCCACTGTCATCCTGTAGCTCTAACTGGATGTTTTGCGCGGTCCCCTGGTTTTTATAATATCCGGTACTGTCGGCTGCCCCGCTGAAGCTGGCAGTGACCCTCGACGTTCCCACCGGACAATTAGTCAACTCAAGCGCAACATCATGCCAGGCCGATGCCGCCCCGGCAGACATCAGACTGAAAGAATAAAGATCGCCGAGATCAACCGTGGCATTGGTGGTGGAAACTGTGCACGGTTTGGCGACGACCTTACCGTTCACCGTGATGGTGACATCGGCTGCCTGTATTGTCGCACTTGCGAGCGCCAATATTGCCGCCAATAAATACCCACGTTTGCGCCATTTCATGAGCATCTCCAGTTACTGATATTCAAGAGTGAAGGTAGCCGTGGCATTGATATGCCCCGCAGTGACAGGCACCTGTGTCGCCATTAGCCGGGCGTAAAAATTCAACGTATTTGGTTTACCCGGCGTCAGGGTCGTCCACGAAATCGCGGACGATGGAGCATTAAGGGGTATCTGATTTTGCTGCTCATTCAGAAGCTGTATTCCCAGTCCCGAAGCCGCTGACACCGTATTTTCAAGTGCAAGCAGGTTGGCATTGTGGCTATCTGCAACGCCGGTAAACCCAACCTTTACGGCAGAAACGGCGTTACCACAGGGTGACAGCAAAATACGAAATGGAACGACAGGAGTCGTTGCGCCAATGTTGTTAAATTGCTTCGCCGCGTTTTCCATCAGATCAACAGTAAAATTGGTTGATTCAGCGGCCACACTACAGCCGTTATCTCTGACATAGCCGCGGATAGTAATCGTGCTATCCGCAGCCAAAACGCGACTTACCGCCAGCCACAAAAAAGCGCACAGAAGATAAAAAGGTTTGTTTCTCATCACGCCCCCTTAACGACATTCAGCTGATAGCTGGGTTAATAACTGCTGCTGACTCTCTGGTGGCAGTTGATAATTGGCGATACAGTGAGCATTTTCCTCTTCTCCCCATTTCACCTGAACTTTTCCCGCTAAAGGCATTCCGCTGAGGTAAACCTGACCATTATCCGCAACAATGCCGCTACTCTGGCTACTCTCTGATGTCACCATCGCCCCAAACGGCAGCGGCTTATTATTGTGGGTTAGCGTCATGAGCAGTTTTATCCCAACGCGCGCTTTAAACTCTGCTCGCACGATCGCCCCACGAGTGGGAACAACGTTAGCGACCGCGTTATCTAAATCGACGTTATCAGCCAGGGTATTGGTATCCAGCGCCACTCTGGGTAATGACTCCAACTTACTGATAGTGTTTTATGTTCAGATAATGCCCGATGACCTTGTCATGCAGCTCCACCGATTTTGAGAACGACAGTGACTTCCGTCCCAGCCTTGCCAGATGTTGTCTCAGATTCAGATTATGTCGCTCAATGCGCTGAGTGTAACGCTTGCTGATAACGTGCAGCTTTCCCTTCAGGCGTGATTCATACAGCGGCCAGCCATCCGTCATCCATACCACGACCTCAAAGGCCGACAGCAGGCTCAGAAGACGCTCCAGTGTGG
>NZ_MECT01000091.1:0-7488 GCF_001722145.1 Shigella sp. FC1544 | reverse complement strand
CTGGCCGATAAACCGGGTCGGCGAACTGCTCCCCTGGCGCGTAGCACTGCCGACTGAATAACACATCCCCGTCAATACGGTTCTTGCTGCACGCTTACGAAACAGCAATACTGGAAGGTGAAGCTGACCATCGGGATCAGTATTTTAGCGATGAAGAGCGTGCCAGCCAGCAAAGTATGTTGATCTGTTGTTCGCGTGCGAAGGGTAAACGCCTGGTGTTGGATTTGTAGTTTGCCAAAGCCGGATGTGGCGCTGAGCGCGCCCAGTCCGGCTTCGGAAGATTTTACTGCGGATATTCCTGCAATAAATTGTGTAATGCTTCCGCCATCAGCTCACCACGCCAGCCGGAAATCAGCTCCGGCAAATTGTTCTGCGGTTTCAGTTTCCAGTGCCAGTTCAGCAGTTGGTTGATTTGCCGACGCGATGCCAGCAATTCGGCGCTGATCTTATGCGTTTCGCTCACGTCAGTAATCAGCGACTTAATCGCTTTAAACGCTTTACGATAACCAGGCATGTCCATCAGGTTAAGCATCGGCTGCGGTAAGGCCTCTTCCGGCAATGTCTGCGCTTTTTCCACCAGCGTCAGCAGCGTTTTACCGTGAAAGCGGATTTCGCTACCGGATAAACCCAGGCTGTCCAGTTCGCCTAAACTTCCCGGCATATAACGCGCGACCGACCACAAATGCTCTTCACGCACGACAAAGTTCACCGCCAGATCACGCTCTCGCGCCTTGCGCAGTCGCCAGTCGGCTAACAGTTGCAGACAGGCCAGTTGGCGTGTGCGTAACTGCCAGGCATTGGTGATATCACGCCAGGCATCTTCCGGCGCAACGACTTCCTGACGACGCATTTGCATCAGGCGGCATTCATCCAGCGCCGCAGGTAGCCAGCCGGAGGCCTCCGTTTCTACCATAAGCTTGGCGGTGATCGGTAACAGATACCAGACATCCGCCGCTGCGTATTCACACTGACGTTCGGTCAGCGGTCTGGCCAGCCAGTCGGTGCGCGATTCACTCTTGTCCAGCGTAACGCCGGAATACTCTTCCACCATGGAAGCGAAACCCCATGACATCGGGCGTCCGCAGAAGGCAGAAAGGATTTGCGTGTCAATCAAGGGTTGTGGTAATTCGCCAAAGACATTGAGGAACACTTCCAGATCTTCACTGCCTGCATGGAGAAATTTTGTGATGGCCGGATCGCGCAGGATCGCTTTCAGCGGTGACCAGTCGGTGATCCCGAGAGGATCAATTAGCGCCAGATGCTCGCCATCGAAAAGTTGAATCAACCCCAGCTGCGGGTAATAAGTGCGCGTACGAACAAATTCAGTATCCAGGGCTATCGCCGGAAAGGCACGGACGGCTTCACACAAAGAAGCCAGCGCATCGTCCGTGGTAATCATTTGGTAACTCAAATTGTTTTCTCTTTAGTGGGCGTCAAAAAAAACGCCGGATTAACCGGCGTCTGACGACTGACTTAACGCTCAGGCTTTATTGTCCACTTTGCCGCGCGCTTCGTCACGTAATTCTCGTCGCAAAATTTTTCCGACGTTAGATTTCGGTAACTCATCACGAAACTCCACCAGCTTAGGTACTTTGTATCCCGTGAGCTGACGGCGGCAAAAAGTCACCAGTGACTCTTCGGTAAGCGATGGATCTTTTTTCACTACGAAGATTTTCACCGCTTCACCACTGGAGCCGGAAGGTACGCCAACAGCCGCGACTTCCTGTACGCCAGGATGCTGCATGACGACATCTTCAATCTCGTTGGGATAGACGTTAAAACCGGAAACCAGAATCATGTCTTTTTTACGATCGACAATGCGCAGGAATCCTTCTTCATCCATTACCGCGATGTCGCCGGTGTGTAACCAGCCATTTTTGATGATTTCATCGGTAGCATCGGGACGCTGCCAGTAACCCAGCATCACCTGCGGTCCTTTGACACAAAGCTCACCCGGTTGACCTGGTGGTACTTCATTACCATCATCATCCACCAGTTTGGCTTCCGTCGACGGCACCGGCAAACCGATGCTACCACTATGATAATCAATATCATATGGGTTAACGCTGACCAGCGGCGCACACTCGGTAAGGCCATAGCCTTCCAGCAGATACTGTCCGGTCAGTTTCACCCAACGCTCTGCCACCACTTGCTGCACTGGCATCCCACCGCCTGCGGAAAGATGCAGACTGGAGAAATCCAGCTGCTGGAACTCTTTATTGTTCAGCAACGCATTGAACAAGGTGTTAACGCCAGTGATAGCGGTAAACGGATATTTCGCTAACTCTTTTACCAACCCTGGAATATCACGCGGGTTAGTGATAAGCAGGTTCTGCCCACCCAGTTCGATAAACAGCAGGCAGTTAATGGTCAGGGCAAAAATGTGATACAGCGGCAGTGCCGTTACTACCAGTTCTTTACCTGGATGCAGCAACGGCCCATAGGTGGCGTTGACCTGTTCCAGGTTCGCCAGCATATTGCGGTGAGTCAGCATCGCGCCTTTCGCCACACCTGTGGTGCCGCCGGTGTATTGCAGGAAGGCTAAATCTTCCGGCACCAGTTCGGGTTTGACGTACTGCATCCGGTAGCCGTTATGCAGTGCGCTACGAAATGAAATGGCATCTGGCAGATGGTATTTCGGCACCAAACGCTTGATGTATTTAACAACGAAATTGACTACCGTGCCTTTTGCCGTAGATAGCTGATCGCCCATACGGGTCAGAATTACGTGCTGAACGGCGGTTTTATCAACCACTTTTTCCAGTGTGTGAGCAAAGTTAGACACGATAACAATCGCCGATGCGCCGCTATCGTTAAGCTGACGCTCAAGCTCACGCGGGGTATACAACGGGTTAACGTTTACGACGATCATCCCGGCACGCAAAATGCCAAACAGCGCCACCGGATATTGCAATAAATTAGGCATCATCAACGCAACGCGATCGCCTTTCTTCAGCCCCAACCCTTGTTGCAAATAAGCGGCAAACGCGCGACTGCGTTCTTCCAGCTTGCGGAAGGTCATCACCTCCCCCATATTCACAAACGCAGGCTGATCGGCGTAGCGCGCGACCGACTGCTCAAACATATCTACCAGAGATTGATAACGGTCAGGGTTGATCTCCGTCGGAACGTCCGCGGGATAACGGTTAAGCCAAACCTTCTTCAATTCTTCACCTCTAAAATGCGTGTTCGTCGTCATCGCAACCCCAAATGATATACATGCCATTAACATAATATTAACTCATCATACCAGCTTGATAATTACCCAACGAAAAGGTTGCGAAGCGCGTCACTATTTATTTTTATCTTTACCGTAAGAATGCAGAAACAGCGGACCAGCCGCTGTTTCTTTTTCTTTAAAAACAAGCAATTATTCAGTTACAACTGTTTGTACTCTCGCGGGACCGGGATTATACCAGCCCCATCCGCCGTAGCCATAGGGCCAGCCACGACCGCCATAAAACCATGGCTCAATCGGCTGAGCCGGCATAATCACCTGCTGGGTTAAATGCCAACGTTTGTAACCCGTTACTTGTATCACCATAAATTTATAGGGCGTATTGCCGATTTTGCCGTCAACCGCACCAGTGATTGGCCCGACTACCGTAACCAGTTGTCCACGGAAATCCACCGGGTCCAGAAAACCGTTCACATCGGCATAAATGCGACCGCGAGAAGGTTCTCCCAGCGTCGGTCTGGCTCCGCTGTCCAGCGGTACGGTAGCAATTTCCAGGCGGGTTTTCCCTTGCTGGTTTTGTACCGCAACCACTTTGCCACCAAAGCGTGCCTCCTGACCAACGTACAGCTGCGGCGCACTCATCACCCGAACTAAATCTTGTTGCGGCGTGGGACTGCTGCCTTTAATGGCGTCCGGCACAGTGACACAACCGCTCAGCATTAGCGCAAACGTACCTGCCAGTATGCCTTTGATAACATTCTTTTGAACCGCCATGATGCGACTCCTTTTTTTCTCAGGGCATACTCTTAAGATTCATTCTTTGCCCGGAAGTTTCTTCCATGCGACGTTGTTACGTAAATAAACCGGTTCGGCATGTTCCACCGCCACCGTTTTACCCTCGGCAAATATCTGACACGCAATCGGCAGCATATCTTCCGTCGCTGGCAGTAAAACTTCTCCGTCGCGCAAAACCAGCCCGCTCTCTTTACCGAGATCCGGCCAGGCTTGCCAGCCCGTCCCTACCGTTACCCATTCGCCGGAAAGCTGTTGCATTCGTTCATGAACGAGTTCGGGTTTGAGTACGGCTTCGGTTTCTTCACCGCGCCAGATACCGTTTTCATCACGCTGATATTCGGCCCAGTAAACTTCGCCCATCCGCGCATCAATGGCAGCCAGCACGCGGGTTGCGCCGTTTTTGCGCCACGCCCCTTGCGCCATTGTCATTAGCGTGGAGACGCCAATCATCGGCAGCTCTGCGCCAAGTGCCAGCCCTTGCGCAATGCCAATACCAATGCGCACGCCGGTAAAGCTACCGGGGCCGCGCCCGTAAGCCAGAGCGTTAATATCAGTCAGGGAAGTTCCGCTGGTGGTCAGGATATCCTGCACCATCGGTAAGATTCGTTGAGTATGTTCACGAGGGCAAAGCTCAAAATGAGCGTTGACAGTACCGTCGTTCCACAGGGCGACAGAGCAGGCCTCTGTCGCGGTATCGATAGCCAGAATTCGCATGGGTCTTCGTGCTTAGATCAATAAAAAGGCGCGCATCATACCATACTCCGTAACAAATTACCTGGAGGATGGTATCGCAAGGAAACGAACCGCACGGGCAATGTCACGGGTGCGCGGCGCGGGCGGCAGACTGGCGAGAAACGTCGCGCCGTAAGGGCGCATCACCAGCCGATTGTCACAAATCACCAAAACCCCGCGATCGTCGGCGTCGCGAATCAGTCGCCCTACCCCCTGCTTGAGAGTAATCACCGCATCCGGCAGTTGTACTTCATCGAACGGGTCGCCACCGCGCAAACGGCAATCTTCCATGCGCGCTTTTAACAGCGGGTCATCCGGTGAGGTAAACGGCAACTTGTCGATAATCACCAATGACAATGTATCGCCACGCACGTCCACCCCTTCCCAGAAACTACTGGTTGCCACAAGAAGCGCGTTACCGGCGCTGACAAATTGCTGCAACAGTTGCCCTTTGCTGGTTTCCCCCTGCAACAAAACGGGAAGCGTCATGGTAGCGCGGAACTGCTCGGCCAGATCACGCATCATGGCGTGCGAGGTACAAAGCATAAAACAACGACCGTTGTTAGCTTCGATGATCGGTCGCAGCATTGCCGCTAACTGGCGAGCAGAACCTGGCTGGTTGGTTTGCGGCAGATTGCGCGGCACACAGAGTAACGCCTGGCGGCTGTAATCAAACGGGCTTGGCAATAGCAACGACTCCGCCTGTTCTATCCCAAGCCGCGAGGTGAAATGATGCAGATCGTCGTTCACCGACAGCGTTGCTGAGGTGAAGATCCAGCTACCAGGCTTTTGCGCCATTAACTCTTTGAATTTATCCGCCACGCTGAGCGGCGTGAGAGCCAGAGTAAAATGGCGCGAAGTGCATTCGTACCAGTAGCTGTAGCCCGGCTGATTGATCTCTTTTAGCCGCTTCAGCCGTGTGCGATACAACGTAGCGCGCTCAAATGCCGCATCCAGCAAGGCGGAACGCCCCAGTGACAGTTTCGCCACGTCATAACAAAGTTCCAGGGTGTCATCGAGCAGTAAAAATGCCCGCTGAATTTGCGGATTAGCTAACAGCTCACGCAGGTTACCGCGATAACCTAGCTCACCGAGTTGCAGACGAAAATCCTGCGCACTCTGGGCAAGACGATCAGCGCACTTTTGTAACTGCTGGGTGTCTTTTAATTCGGTGCGGTAGGCGATGGTGATGTCTTTTGCCAGGTCGAGCAGTTGTCGACTGGAGAGTGACTGACCAAAATACTGGCTGGCAATGTCCGGTAGCTGGTGGGCTTCGTCGAAGATCATGACGTCCGCTTCCGGGATCAGTTCGCCAAATCCACTCTCTTTAACCACCATATCCGCCAGAAAGAGATGATGGTTTACCACCACCACATCGGCGTCCATCGCTTTTTTACGTGCTTTGACCACAAAGCAATCTTTATACATCGGGCAGTCGCTGCCAAGACAGTTGTCGTTGGTGCTGGTAACCAGCGGCCACGCCTGTGAATCTTCCGCCACGCTGACGCAGGTGCTGATATCACCATCGACTGTTTGATTAGACCAGGAGCGCAGCAGGATCACATCGCTTAAGATTTGTACCGGCAGATCGCCCCCCGCCAGCGCCTGCTGTTCGAGACGTTCGAGGCAGAGGTAGTTTGAGCGCCCTTTCAGCAGCGCCACGTTGCCCGTATATTTCAATGCCTTTGAGACTGTTGGCAAATCGCGGCTGTAGAGCTGATCCTGCAACGCTTTTGAGCCGGTCGAGATAATGACTTTCTTTTTCGCCCGCAGCGCAGGAGCCAGGTAAGCGTAGGTTTTGCCCGTACCGGTTCCTGCTTCCACCACCAGCGGCTGGCCTTTTTCTATCGCCTGGGTGACGGCTACCGCCATCTGTCGCTGTGGTTCTCGCGGCTTAAAGCCTGGTATCGCTTTCGCCAGCTGACCGTCTGGTGCAAAATCGTCCGTCACACTACCCCCTGTTGATTTGAAC
The DNA here is from genome assembly GCF_001722145.1 of Shigella sp. FC1544. Lineage (NCBI taxonomy): Bacteria > Pseudomonadati > Pseudomonadota > Gammaproteobacteria > Enterobacterales > Enterobacteriaceae > Shigella > Shigella sp. FC1544. The sequence goes on along the minus strand of NZ_MECT01000091.1, from coordinate 811 downwards.
AGGGATTATGTCAGGATGAGGGCGCTTTCGCCAGTTGAAGTGGTGACGGCAACCTCACATTGTGGCAGTCTTTGCAGCACGAAAATGGAAGTATAATGAGGACAAAATGATGACTATCGTTCGTATCGATGCTGAAGCCCGCTGGTCTGATGTAGTAATCCACAACAACACGCTCTACTACACTGGTGTACCGGAAAACCTCGACGCCGATGCTTTTGAGCAAACCGCCAACACGCTGGTGCAGATTGACGCCGTGCTGGAAAAACAGGGCAGCAATAAATCGAGCATTCTGGATGCCACCATTTTCCTGGCTGATAAAAACGACTTCGCGGCGATGAATAAAGCGTGGGATGCCTGGGTTGTGGCGGGTCATGCGCCGGTGCGCTGCACGGTGCAAGCGGGGCTGATGAACCCGAAGTATAAAGTTGAAATTAAGATTGTGGCTGCGGTGTAAGCTTTATCGAAGCAAAATAAGTCAGACGATAATTTATCGATAATACTGGTCGGTTTTACATAAATCGACCAGAGATTAAGATATTACTGTTGATGCTCCTGCTAATTCATTATTTATTTTTATAATTTCAATTTTAGGGTAATGCTGCCAACTTACTGATTTAGTGTATGATGGTGATTTTAAGGTGCTTGCGTGGCTTCCATTTCCATCAGATGTCCTTCCTGCTCCGCTACTGAAGGCGTGGTGCGTAACGGCAAAAGCACTGCCGGACATCAGCGCTATCTCTGCTCTCATTGCCGTAAAACATGGCAACTACAGTTCACTTACACCGCCTCTCAGCCCGGTACGCACCAGAAA
>NZ_MECT01000090.1:0-7657 GCF_001722145.1 Shigella sp. FC1544 | reverse complement strand
TAGTGCGCTGGGTTATCGCTCGCCACGGGAATATCTGCGGCAGCGGGCTTGTAATGGGTTAAGTGATAACAGATGTCTGGAAATATAGGGGCAAATCCACTGATTAAACGGACAGGGATCATCCATTACCGGGGTGTCCATCCTGGACTCGCTGAAGCCCAGGTAATTAAAATCGTCCTTTACCGTCAGCCGGCGACTGACACCCACAATCTTTCCCCAGACATCAAGACCATACTTTTCTGCGGTATCGATGTTCCAGATAAGACCATAAAAATCACTGATAAAACTGTCGGGGGAAAGCGCTGCGTTAAAGCTGTTAATGAGGGCATTGAGTCGGGGGCTGGCAGCATACTGCGCAAGCACAGTGGCAGCCACATTCTGCACGTTATGCCTCCTGGAGTTTCACACTGATATCCGACACATCCAGAACCGGAATCTCATCTATCCCGAAAGTGACAGCCGTTGTCCATGACGAACCGTCACGGCTCACAGTAAGGCCCAGAATATCAATATGTTCCGGATCGGTTTTGTAAATGCCGGCATAGTAGCGCCCGGCAGAGACAACAGAGGCAACCCTTGCCCGCAGACCACCATCTGTACCATTAAATGCGTCCAGCACGGATTGCTGTACCTGTCGGGTAATATCTGAAGGCAGGTAGTCACTTTTTTTCAGCGTCACACTGACATGCAGACTGACGGGTTTGAGTGTCTGCCAGCTGATTACGTATTCAGGATACGGCGGATCGTACTCCTTATCTGCAACAGTGAACGTTGTGTTGCCATTCATATCAATACCCGGCGGAGCCTTACGCCAGATGGCCGCCGCGATATCTGCCGGGCTGCCGCCGTACACGCCAACATAAAGCGAACCGGGTGTTAATGGATACTGACTGACTCCGGCTTTTTGTTCTGTTTTTTTCGGATTATGGGGGACGTAAACATCCACCACGTTTTCTACCGTGGAGAGTATTTCACCCCGGATGGCTTCCAGAATATTCCGGGCATTACGGGCAACTGAATTACGTCGGCGGTTTTCAAAGTCCGCACGGGTTTCCTCATCGCTGCCCGGCACACCGGCACGGGCGTTAGTGACACCTGACCAGCCAGGTATTGCCTTATAAATTTTATTCAGCGTCCCCACAGGACAGCCGACGGGGCCGGTGGACAAATTCAGAAATACCGCATCAACCTGCCCTGATGCGCCGATAGTGACGTCTGACTGACATACTTATAACCGGCCTCATCCTGCCCCATACTGCCCGCCGGGATCAGCGTGCCAACCAGCCCGGTACAGGTCGCTGTTACTGTCGTACCTGTGGCCCCACGGCGCTCCAGGAAATAAATCCTGCCTATTGCATCCTGAAAGCGACCACTGGAAAAGTCAGGGTTGATCTGGTTAACGATATACAGCAACTGATCGTTTTTATCCGCAATAATGGCGCTTTCGCTGGATGCAAGTTGTCCCTGCGGACTGCTCAGACTGGTACTCATGGCCCCGCCCAGCGCCGCCGAAAAATCAGCAAGCCTGCCGCTCAGAATATCCGCTTCATCCGGCACATTCAGCCCGCTATCCGAAATCTGTACAGCGGGCACTGCGGTAGAAAAAGATTTATTTTCACTCATAGCAGTACCGTAAAAATGTCATTATTGGTATCTGTAATACGCAGCACACCTGTTACTGTCCGGGTTTGATCAGCTGTGACCTGGCAGACAGCGGCGCTCACGGTCGGCAGTTTAAGTGCTTCCTGTTGCAGAGTGGCATTCACCAGTTGTGTGCCGGGCCAGTGTCCGAGGATGCGTGGCCAGTAAGGTATGCCAGCCGTTGAGTCGTACCAGCACTCCCCCAGAAAAGTACTGCACGCACACGCCACATCCTGAGCTACCGCATGGGGATTATCAGTAATGGCAAGATTTCCGGTATCATCAAGCAGGATATCCCATGTCCCGGTGTCAAGAAGAAGTGATCGTGACTGCATGTTTTCTCCTGTTTACCGGGATCCCTGCGTGGTTGAGCCGCCGGACTCAACGCCGCCGTGAACGTGGTTTCCAAAATCAATACCCCCGATGTTCGAACCGCCGGAAAGCCTGGACTGCCCGGTAACGTCAAGCCCCTTACTGACGGCGGTATCGCCGTTCAGCGCAATTTGTGGTGAGTTAACGGTGAAGCTTTTCGGCGCATTAATCACCCCCTCAGGCGCGGATATCTCCACTTTCCAGGGAGATACAATCCGTATCTGGTTGTCATCAAATACCACAAACTGGACGGGATCACCGTTGAGCACGCCACCCAGCCAGATGGCATCAGCATAATTATGGGTACGCTTTGATCCCGGCATCGCAGCCTGACGCGTGGCTTTTACCGCACTGATATCCCGATCGCAGATGGCAAGAAAACCGATATCCCCCACATGTGGCGGGATAATCACCGCATTACCGCCCCCCTGTAGTCGCCATACGGGAATGTTATAAATCACCTCATGTTCAACCGGGGAACCGTCTGCTGCAACGCCCATTACCATCGGTCGGGCCTCAATAAATCCCTCTTCCACGGCTACCACCCGTCCCAGAGTGATAAACGCATGACGTCCGAGAAACTGCCGCAGCATAAAGTCCTGTGCATTGATTTCGCTGTTCACGTCTGTCGGGTTACTGAGTGGTTGTGCCATTTTCTTCAGCCCTCATCATGGTACAGTTGGAACTCCACGGACCGCCCACGGTTCGCGAAGTAATGGTGTGTATCACCCCTGTGATCGTATAATCGCCCGTCATATCAGGCAGTGACGATTCCAGATGCGCTGGCCTGCCAGTAAAGAGATCGGGGCAGAATATCGTGGTGGCGCTGAGTCCGGTCATGGTGTAAACCGGATAGCCAGTCAGTCCGTGATCCGGCGAAATCAGTACCGGCGGAATATTCCGGTTCTGCCCTTTCGGCCAGATGGTGACTTTCTCCACATTCCCCAGATCAATGTTAATATCGGCGGCTGAAGCGACATCCAGCATTTGTTGTACAACATTACCGGAAAAATGCGGGTCAGACAGACTGCGGCTGACCCCCTGGTTTTCAAATCCAAGCCCGACAGTTGACGCCAGCGCACGGATAATATCTGCAACCGCAACATCGCCCTTTGCGCTGAAATCTGCCGCCGGCTGATTACGCAGATTAAAATGAATCTGTCCTGTCAGAATGAGCGGAATATCCGGCGCCTGGTTGTAGTCGGCGTATGCATCAGTAATATCACCTTCAAAAATAAGCCGCCCGTCGGCCCACAGCCGCATTTTATTTGCGGTACTCTGCTCCTGTCGCCACACACCGCGCCAGCTTAAATTCGTCATATGCGCCGGTGACATTCCCCAGATATACAGCGTGATTTGTGTACCAGCCACCCCTCCATATACGGCAATACTGGCAAAACAGCTTGCGTCGGTAATGGTCAGCATATTGCCCTGGCCATTACCAAACGTTCGTCCGTCTGAAAGAGTGAACTCCACCGTTATTTTACGTTGTCTGTAGCTCATATCAGTTCCTCAGGTAACAGCCAGTAGAGCCGGTACCGGGATCCGAGCCCCCGCCAGTCAGGGTCACTATTCCCCTCCGTGTCGGTAAAAAACAGATCCCCCTGAAACGGCAGGTATCCGTACCGGACAATCCGGTTATTATTCAGACACAGCACGCCATACAGGCACGGTTCACCATTAACAATGATATCGATATACATCCCCGTAGTACGCTGATTCAGGCGAATGGTGCAGACCTGAGCGCCCAGTGTCACCGTAAACTGCTGGGCTTTAACGGGAGATAAAACAATTTCCAGCATCAGGTGATCCCCCTGTTCGTGGCGCTTCGTCTGTCAGCGTCTGACGGTTGTGTCTCCGACGCCGTAACTGGCTGCGTTTTAACCGATGCGGCCCCTTTTGCTTTATCGTTGTCCGTGGGAGACGACTTATCCGTACTTCCCACTGACACCTCTCCTGTATTCATTACGGTCTGAAATACCGCAGTAACCGTCAGTAAGGTCGGACCATTATTACTTCGCATTCGGTAGTCATATTTCACAAGGTCGCAGGATGTCCATGTCTTGTCCGGCGTCTCAATATCGTAGAGTCCTGCCGTGGTACGCATCCTTTCAAGCGTTTCCAGCACATTCGTCCGCGAGGTGGTGGAAAAATTTGTCAGGTTCGGGACGGATCCGGAAAAGGCCGTCCACCCCTCTACAGTGAAAGTCACATGCAGTTCCGGCGATCTCTGGATTTTATTAAAGGTGGTATAAGCCCCCTGCTCCACGGGGACGGTGGAAACAGAAGCCTCCGCGCCCACCTCAACGACAACAAAAGAATCCGGGGAGAAAGGTTTGCCACCCTTCTGATGGGCACCTGCCGGATCATTCCGTGCGTAATAAATACCGAATGACGGTGCCAGTACACTATTAATGAGTCCCAGGACACAGCCGCCACGAACTGCACTCAGTACGTTACTTTCACTGAGCGAAAAGTTATTCAGGGAAATATTATCGAAAGAAAAACTCATCCTGTTACCCCGCTGGAATAAACCGACACAAGCGCCGAATTCGTGATACGCCGACGTGCGTCATCGGTAATACCCTTCACATTGTCCGACGTTGTGGTGACATTCAGTGTCCCGATATGCGTGGTTTCCGTTACGGTGGACTGCGATACAGGCGCAGGATGGAGCGACCGTATGGCCATTGCCGCACCCGGATAAGGCAGGTTCGCCAGCACCCGCGGAATATAGTTGCGGGTCTCCTCCGGAGCAGCAGCCAGTCCCTTACGCTGAACATTTCCCTCTCCACAGTTATATGCCGCCAGAGCCTTAGCCAGATCGCCATGAAAAAAACGTATCAGCCACCAAGTTTTCTCGCGGCGGCATCAGCGGCTTTTTCGGGATCAAAGGCATCGTTCCCCCTCAGACCAAATTCACTGGCCGTCTTCGGCATGAACTGAAACAGTCCCATCGCACCAGCAGGTGAGACGGCAAACTGATTACCACGGGATTCGGTGATCGCAACGCTGCGCAGCAGTCCGGGCGGCAGGTTATATTTTTCCTCCAGTTGAGACAGTTTCGGTTGCAGCCAGCCTAACAGGGCTTCCCCGGTCTTCGTCGGTCGCTGGCGGTTTTGCATGGCATTACCGAGTTTTTCCTGCGTCGCACGCATACCCTGTAGCCAGGATTCACCGAAGGCTGCTTCCCTCCCGGTTGCCTGAGAAGCCTGAGTATCCAGCATGCCCTGCTGCCATACTGTGGGTGATTGTGCCCGGGTGATGTTGCCAGGCTTTTCTCCGGCATCCAGTTTTGTCTGATACGTCTCCATCTCTTTCTTATTGAAAAAGAAAGTCCCGTCTGAAGCCCAGAAAAAACCATGTGAATCCAGCCAGTCCTTATTTTCCCTGCCAACAATGGATGTCAGTAATCCGTCAACAACCGGGTAAAGCGCCGTTATCGCAAAAAGAAGGCCTCCGGGGCCACTGAGGGCTTTTGTCAGCCCCCGCACCCATGACGCCACTTTCAGCCCGATCAGCGTAATAATGACATTCTGCCAGCCCCCCAGTTCTCCGGCAGCCTTATTCGCTAGGGAGGCCACTGACTCAACGTCATTCAGAAATGTGGTGATAAACCTGTTCACTTCCTCCGGATGTTGCTGCATCCAGTCACCGAGTGTCTCCAGCCAGTGGCTGAGCTTCAGCGCGTACGGCATCAACGCGGTGCTAATCGTCATCCCGATGCCGGACCAGGTCTGATCGAGCTCAACAAGCTCTTTTCGTAGCTTACGGGCCAGCGCTGTACGCCCCGGCGTAACCTGCGAACGGGAAGTAAATTCGTCCACATCTTTCAGCGCATGACCGGAGCCAAGAAACTGCTGTCCGGCATAACTGAAGCCCAGCGCGTTGCCGTAGGCAGTTTGTTCGGACTTTGTCAGTCGCGGAAAAATAACCGCCAGCTTGCGCATGATGGCTTCAGTGCTGTCAGTATTTAAATCAACACTAATGCCCGCCCTGGCTGCAACCTGAAACAAATCCTGTAACACAGGATCAAAGGACCTTCCGGCTCTGAAGGCCGCTTTTGCATTTGCAAGCCGGGAAAATGCCCCAGACATTTCCCCTTCATCAACATTATTTGCCCGCGCAGCCCGTAACCATCCGTCCAGATTTCTGGCCTTCATGCCAAAAGCATCGGATTCCACGGACAGACGGTTCAGATCACGGGCAAAACCTGTTACCAGGTTCTTCAGCCCCCCCAGCGTCAGACTGACACCCGCAAGAGCCAGAATCTCGCTACGGATTCCTGAAAAAAAACGGGACGCCCGTTTCCCGGCATCTTCCATTCGACGGGCCGTTTTATCAGCATCTTTTCCGGTTTTTTCCAGTGATTCACTGGTTTTCTTCTGTCCCTGACTGAATGTGTCAGCGACACCTTCCATCACCGTCGTGAGCCGGTTAAGGGCAGCATGTACTGCCTGTTCCCCGGCAGTAAAGTCCCTGTCATCAATCCCGAGGGACAGAACAAGCTCATCAAGTACCTGCGCCATTTCTGTTCTCCTGTATCACCTGTTCGTTATGGGCATCCACATGAATTATTTCCAGCAGATCCCATAAGTCCTGCACACCAAGGACAGAATCCAGTTCAGCTTTTGAAGCCTTACCGGAGGAGATAACGGTCGCAATGGTACGGGGAACATTAACGTAATCCACCACCCCGAACGGTCTGTCGGGGTCGAGATAACGCGGGGGGATATCTAGCTGACGACGGTAGCGAAAAAATCCACATGCAGCTTAAAGACCTCCGCACGCAGATTAAGACGGGTAATGATTTCTTCAATATCCTCTTCAACAAGCGGTCTCCGGATGCTGCGTTTTTTCGGATCGGGAACAAACTGCACACAGTCCATCATTTCATCCATCAACGGACGCGCCTCATCAGGCGGAATTTTCGATAATGCTTTCAGCCCTTCAAGGGCAAGCGCAGCCATCCCCAGACTACGAACATCATCCGGTAACTCCACGCCACCACGCCCCATTGCCATAATGGCACGCATCGCCCACCATTCCGCCTGTGAGGCAGACATTTCGGTAAGATGAAATACCTTGCCCTTATCCCGTCCCTGACCTTCAATAGTGATAAATTTCTCTTTACGGGCCATCAGTTAAAAACCTCCGGAGTAATGGTTTCCCACTCAATAACCGCCTGCCCTGGCTGCAACGTACGAGCTGCATCAGGCAGCGCTTTCCATTGTTTGAGTACGCCATTCACGCAGGTATATTTACGGCCAATCGCCGGAAGCAGGACGACAGCGTTACAACGGAATACAGCCCGACTGGCCCGGATGTGGTTGACCAGGTATCAAAAATATCCCGGCTGGGGGAATCCGGCATGATATGAAACGTCTGGATAATGTTGCTGTACACAAATCCCGCGGACAGTTTGGTAATGCTGCCAACTTACTGATTTAGTGTATGATGGTGATTTTAAGGTGCTTGCGTGGCTTCCATTTCCATCAGATGTCCTTCCTGCTCCGCTACTGAAGGCGTGGTGCGTAACGGCAAAAGCACTGCCGGACATCAGCGCTATCTCTGCTCTCATTGCCGTAAAACATGGCAACTACAGTTCACTTACACCGCCTCTCAGCCCGGTACGCACCAGAAA
>NZ_MECT01000089.1:0-7694 GCF_001722145.1 Shigella sp. FC1544 | reverse complement strand
TTTCTGGTGCGTACCGGGCTGAGAGGCGGTGTAAGTGAACTGTAGTTGCCATGTTTTACGGCAATGAGAGCAGAGATAGCGCTGATGTCCGGCAGTGCTTTTGCCGTTACGCACCACGCCTTCAGTAGCGGAGCAGGAAGGACATCTGATGGAAATGGAAGCCACGCAAGCACCTTAAAATCACCATCATACACTAAATCAGTAAGTTGGCAGCATTACCCCAGATGGCATAAGCTAATAATACATACACAACGGAAAGCGGCGCTAAAGGCACCAACAACCAGCAACGATGAAACCAGGCGCTAAAAGCACCAATAACACAAACTACGCCGACCCAGATAAGCGGAAACATTGCCAACACCACACCATGCGGCCCGGTGGTGATGAATTCATTAAACCAGGTAGTGAGATAAATCCCAACGCCATAAATCACAACCAACAGCATAGGAAATATACTGAAGATACCGAAGCGGCTAAATAAAAGCCTTTTATGCAGGCGCATACAGACCGCGTAGCCCACAATCCAACGCCGCCAGCGACGCCACTCCTCACGCGGACTGTTGCATTCCTGTGGGTATACGATGCAGCGATTCGCCTGCCGAATACGGTAGCCGTTTGCCACTAATGTCCAGGTGAGATCAAGGTCTTCGACTTTAGTACGATCCGAGAAACCGAACTTACGCAATACATCAGTACGGAACATTCCGCAGGCACCGCTGATAATAAACGGTGCGCCGCCCAGGAGCTGCTGTAGCGTGCGCTTCATAACAATCATCGGCAACTTTACGGTCGCGCGGATGTGCGGTAACAGCCCCGCGCTCAATTTCTGCCAGCATATAGCCCATTCCGTCTTGATCGGGCGGAACATAGGTGTCGGCATCACTTAAAAAAACCTGGTCGCAGGTGGCATAATTGAGGCCATTCATCAGCGCACCACCTTTACCGGTATTTTTTTTGCGTGACGGCAACAAAGCGGTCGCCCCATTTGCGTTTGACTTCCGCCATGACCGCTTCGGTATTGTCCGTGGAGCCGTCGTTAACGCAAATTACCCGGCAAAAATAAGGGTTACGCAGTAGATTATCCAGTGACTGCGCCAGACACGGGCCTTCGTTATACGCAGGTATAATGGCGTCAATACAGCCTTTCTTTTGACTGGGTTTACGTCTTAGCGTACTTAAAAACCATAGCAACATTGCTATGGACATACAGATAAATATCCAGGTTTTCATGCAATTTGCTCAAAGAATCATTTTATGAATTACAAAGCCTTCACCCAGATCGCTATTGACCTGTTGCCCGCGAAATTGTGCAACTGCACGCAGGCGATCATGACGCATATAATCACGTCGTTCCTGGCTTTTATGTTTTTTTAATGCAGCAAGTTTGACTGTGAAATATTCTTCTTTAACGGATTCAAAAACCTGAGGAATAAATGAAAGCCAGGTACTTGGGGTTTCGTAGCCGAGAATTTGTGGAATAGTGCGGCAGGCAACCATTGAAGCTTGATAAACAGCGAGATGATCCTGATGGCGGTCGGCATCATGCATGGTATATACCCGCATGATTTCAACATCAGAAGGAATTTGATTTTTAATGATGTCTTCCAGGGCGGAAATCATATCATTGAGCTGTAAATGAGCGCGGGTGTCAGCAAAATTAAGATGAATAGTTTGGTGGCACCCTAATATCTTTAGGGCGTTGCGCGATTCTTCATGGCGATCGATTATTCCATCTGTACCAGAGTTGCCGGTAGTCATCACCACTGCTGCGATATAAATTCCTTTTTGCGCAAGACGAGCAAGCGATGCGCCACAGCCTAATTCTATATCGTCAGGATGTGCGCCAATAGCAAGGATACCCTTTCTTTTATTTGCCGAAGAAAGGAGGGCTGAATCTAAAACCTTATCCACTTAATGACACTCCATTTTATTTATTATACTACAAGCACAACGATGCACTCAGAGACGTAATCTCTGGTGCAGCCAGATGTTAATTTATAAATGTTAAATGTTGCTAATAACTGAAAAGCAAGGGCTTTCAGACCCGGAGGTTCGACTGGGTAATGTTTTTATGCAATTCATATATTAAGTGTTTGTATGTTTGGTATGTATAGTTATTTTGTTTTATACATTGTATTTAGATGTGATTTAGTTTGTCAATTAATTGCATTTAAAAAATATGTTCTGTGAACAAGTATTGTTTATATACATTATGTGAATGTAATATGCGAGTGATTGAGAATGATACAGTGATATATAAAATGCGAATATAATAGTTTTATTATATGTATTGATATTGATAGAAACAATGAAGTAATAAATCTCGTAATGTGGTTGTTTATGCATCACTAAAATGAAGTGTAGTAATTTTCCCAATTGTTAGAACGGAGTAATTGCATATTTAATCTTTCCTTTGCCGTTTTTTTGCTAAGAATAAAATCATCTGTGCGATAACGACTAATTCTTTTAATGAATGTTTTTATTCCTGAATACTGCTCCCATAACAAGACTGGGGAGCAGACAATCATGGCAATTTCATCGCGTAACACACTTCTTGCCGCACTGGCATTCATCGCTTTTCAGGCACAGGCGGTGAACGTCACCGTGGCGTATCAAACCTCAGCCGAACCGGCGAAAGTGGCTCAGGCCGGCAACACCTTTGCTAAAGAGAGCGGGGCGAGCGTGGACTGGCGTAAGTTTGACAGCGGAGCCAGCATCGTGCGGGCGCTGGCTTCTGGCGACGTGCAAATCGGCAACCTCGGTTCCAGCCCATTAGCGGTTGCAGCCAGCCAACAGGTGCCGATTGAAGTCTTCTTGCTGGCGTCAAAACTGGGTAACTCCGAAGCGCTGGTGGTAAAGAAAACTATCAGCAAACCCGAAGATTTGATTGGCAAACGCATTGCCGTACCGTTTATCTCCACCACCCACTACAGCCTGCTGGCGGCGCTGAAACACTGGGGGATTAAACCAGGGCAAGTGGAGATTGTGAACCTGCAGCCGCCCGCGATTATCGCCGCATGGCAGCGGGGTGATATTGATGGTGCTTATGTCTGGGCACCGGCGGTTAACGCCCTGGAAAAAGACGGCAAGGTGTTGACCGATTCTGAACAGGTCGGGCAGTGGGGGGCGCCAACGCTGGACGTCTGGGTGGTGCGCAAAGATTTTGCCGAGAAACATCCTGAGGTCGTGAAAGCGTTCGCTAAAAGCGCCATCGATGCTCAGCAACCGTACATTGCTAACCCAGACGCGTGGCTGAAACAGCCGGAAAACATCAGCAAACTGGCGCGTTTAAGCGGCGTGCCGGAAGGTGACGTTCCGGGGCTGGTTAAGGGGAATACCTATCTGACGCCGCAGCAACAAACGGCAGAACTGACCGGACCGGTGAACAAAGTAATCATCGACACCGCGCAGTTTTTGAAAGAGCAGGGCAAGGTCCCGGCTGTAGCGAATGATTACAGCCAGTACGTTACCTCGCGCTTCGTGCAATAAAAGGAGGCGCAGATGCTGCAAATCTCTCATCTCTATGCCGATTATGGCGGCAAACCGGCACTGGAAGATATCAACCTGACGCTGGAAAGCGGCGAGCTACTGGTGGTGCTGGGGCCGTCCGGCTGCGGTAAAACCACGTTGCTGAATCTGATTGCCGGTTTTGTGCCTTATCAGCATGACAGCATTCAACTGGCGGGTAAGCGTATTGAGGGACCGGGAGCAGAGCGCGGGGTGGTTTTTCAGAATGAAGGGCTGCTACCGTGGCGCAATGTACAGGACAACGTGGCGTTCGGCCTGCAATTGGCAGGTATAGAGAAAATGCAGCGACTGGAAATCGCGCACCAGGTGCTGAAAAAAGTGGGGCTGGAAGGCGCAGAAAAACGCTATATCTGGCAGCTTTCCGGTGGTCAACGTCAGCGGGTGGGGATTGCCCGCGCGCTGGCGGCGAATCCCCAGCTGTTATTACTCGACGAACCGTTTGGTGCGCTGGACGCCTTCACCCGCGACCAGATGCAAACTCTGCTGCTGAAACTCTGGCAGGAGACGGGCAAGCAGGTGCTGTTGATTACCCACGATATAGAAGAAGCGGTGTTTATGGCGACTGAACTGGTTCTGCTTTCATCCGGCCCTGGCCGTGTGCTGGAGCGGCTGCCGCTCAACTTTGCTCGCCGCTTTGTTGCGGGAGAGTCGAGCCGCAGCATCAAGTCCGATCCACAATTCATCGCCATGCGCGAATATGTTTTAAGCCGCGTATTTGAGCAACGGGAGGCGTTCTCATGAGTGTGCTCATTAATGAAAAACTGCATTCGCGGCGGCTGAAATGGCGCTGGCCGCTCTCGCGTCAGGTGACCTTAAGCATTGGCACGTTAGCGGTTTTACTCACTGTATGGTGGACGGTGGCGGCGCTGCAACTGATTAGCCCGCTGTTTTTGCCGCCGCCGCAACAAGTACTGGCAAAACTGCTCACCATTGCCGGACCGCAGGGATTTATGGACGCCACGCTGTGGCAGCATCTGGCAGCCAGCCTGACGCGCATTGTGCTGGCGCTACTCGCGGCGGTGGTGATCGGTATTCCGGTCGGGATCGCCATGGGGCTAAGCCCGACGGTGCGCGGCATTCTGGATCCGGTAATCGAACTTTATCGTCCGGTGTCGCCGCTGGCTTATTTGCCGCTGATGGTGATCTGGTTTGGTATTGGTGAAACCTCGAAGATCTTACTGATCTATTTAGCGATTTTTGCACCGGTGGCGATGTCGGCGCTGGCGGGGGTGAAAAGCGCGCAGCAGGTTCGCATTCGTGCCGCCCAGTCGCTGGGTGCCAGCCGTGCGCAGGTGCTGTGGTTTGTCATTTTGCCCGGCGCGCTGCCGGAAATCCTCACCGGATTACGCATTGGTCTGGGTGTGGGCTGGTCTACGCTGGTAGCGGCGGAGCTGATTGCCGCGACGCGCGGTTTAGGATTTATGGTTCAGTCAGCGGGTGAATTTCTCGCGACTGACGTGGTGCTGGCGGGAATCGCGGTGATTGCGATTATCGCCTTTCTTTTAGAACTGGGTTTGCGCGCGTTACAGCGCCGTCTGACGCCCTGGCATGGAGAAGTACAATGAGTGAACGTCTGAGCATTACCCCGCTGGGGCCGTATATCGGCGCACAAATTTCGGGTGCCGACCTGACGCGCCCGTTAAGCGATAATCAGTTTGAACAGCTTTACCATGCGGTGCTGCGCCATCAGGTGGTGTTTCTGCGCGATCAAGCCATTACGCCGCAGCAGCAACGCGCGCTGGCCCAGCGTTTTGGCGAACTGCATATTCACCCTGTTTACCCTCATGCCGAAGGGGTTGACGAGATCATCGTGCTGGATACCCATAACGATAATCCGCCAGATAACGACAACTGGCATACCGATGTGACATTTATTGAAACGCCACCCGCAGGGGCGATTCTGGCAGCTAAAGAATTACCTTCGACCGGCGGTGATACGCTCTGGACCAGCGGTATTGCGGCCTATGAGGCGCTCTCTGTTCCCTTCCGCCAGCTGCTGAGCGGGCTGCGTGCGGAGCATGATTTCCGTAAATCGTTCCCGGAATACAAATACCGCAAAACCGAGGAGGAACATCAACGCTGGCGCGAGGCGGTCGCGAAAAATCCTCCGTTGCTACATCCGGTGGTGCGAACGCATCCGGTGAGCGGTAAACAGGCGCTGTTTGTGAATGAAGGCTTTACTACGCGAATTGTCGATGTCAGCGAGAAAGAGAGCGAAGCCTTGTTAGGCTTTTTATTCGCCCATATCACTAAACCGGAGTTTCAGGTGCGTTGGCGCTGGCAACCGAATGATATTGCGATTTGGGATAACCGCGTGACTCAGCACTATGCCAATGCCGATTACCTGCCACAGCGGCGGATTATGCATCGGGTGACGATTCTTGGGGATAAACCGTTTTATCGGGCGGGGTGATACGAGTGCGGACGGTTCCCTCGCCCCCTTGGGGAGAGGGTTAGGGTGAGGGGGCGTTCACCGTACTTTCAACAGGTTAACTCCCCCTTTCTGAGAGGAAAAAAATTAACGCAGAATCTTCTTCTCAGCCAAATCCAGCGCAAAGTAGCTGAAAATCAGATCCGCACCCGCACGCTTAATTGAACCTAAGCTTTCGAGCACGACTTTCTCTTCATCTATAGCACCCGCCAGCGCGGCGAACTTAATCATCGCGTACTCACCGCTCACCTGATACGCGCCAATCGGCAATTCAGTACGTTCACGCAGCTCACGCACGATGTCGAGGTACGCTCCAGCAGGTTTAACCATCAGGCAGTCTGCGCCCTGGGCTTCATCCAGCAGTGACTCACGAATCGCCTCGCGACGGTTCATTGGGTTCATCTGATAGCTTTTGCGGTCGCCTTTTAATGCGCTTCCGGCAGCTTCACGGAACGGGCCATAAAAGGAAGAGGCGAACTTGGTCGAATACGACATAATCGCCGTATCTTTAAAGCCTGCAGCGTCCAGCGCCTGACGAATCGCCTGTACCTGGCCGTCCATCGCGGCGGAAGGGGCGATGAAGTCTGCGCCTGCAGCAGCTGCAACCACGGCTTGCTTGCCTAAATTTTCCAGAGTCGCGTCGTTGTCGACGCCATGCTCGCACAGCACACCGCAGTGACCGTGAGAAGTGTATTCACAGAAACAAGTGTCTGACATGACGATCATTTCTGGCACAGTCTGCTTGCAGATGCGCGACATACGCGCCACCAGTCCATCTTCCCGCCAGGCGTCGCTGCCGGTTTCATCGGTATGGTGAGAGATGCCGAAAGTCATCACGGAACGAATACCGGCGTTGGCGATGCGTTCAATTTCGCGTGCCAGATGTTTCTCTGGAATGCGCATCACGCCTGGCATGGCTTCAACGGCTTTGTAGTCGTCAATTTCTTCTTCAACAAAGATCGGCAACACCAGGTCGTTAAGGCTAAGTGTTGTCTCTTCAAACATAGCGCGCAGCGCAGGAGATTTGCGCAGGCGACGAGGGCGTTGGATTAAGTCTGTCATGGTCTGCCTGATGTTTGTGGAATTAAGGTGCACAGTATACCTGAAGCGGGGCAGGAGTGTTTTACGAAAGTTGTCGTGATGTTGACAAGAAGAGAATGAAAGAGAGACCAGGACATCTTTGTAATAGAAATAGCAAGAAGTTCATATTCACTGAAAATACTTTTAATCTTTATTTATAGCTCTTGGTTATTATTTTTTTTGGCGTTTGGTTGTGCTGCTATAAATTGAATAATTCAAACTTTGTTGTATATTGATAAGATATTTATCTGGTTTGTGTTTTTGATATTTATAACGCGTATGTATCAAAAATAATATTATCTGCAACATGTTGAAATATCGTCCTTTTATCAATTTGATGCGTGTTTTTCTCCATAAATTATATATGTCCACATTCGGGTAATGACTCCAACTTACTGATAGTGTTTTATGTTCAGATAATGCCCGATGACCTTGTCATGCAGCTCCACCGATTTTGAGAACGACAGTGACTTCCGTCCCAGCCTTGCCAGATGTTGTCTCAGATTCAGATTATGTCGCTCAATGCGCTGAGTGTAACGCTTGCTGATAACGTGCAGCTTTCCCTTCAGGCGTGATTCATACAGCGGCCAGCCATCCGTCATCCATACCACGACCTCAAAGGCCGACAGCAGGCTCAGAAGACGCTCCAGTGTGG
>NZ_MECT01000088.1:0-39984 GCF_001722145.1 Shigella sp. FC1544 | reverse complement strand
TTTCTGGTGCGTACCGGGCTGAGAGGCGGTGTAAGTGAACTGTAGTTGCCATGTTTTACGGCAATGAGAGCAGAGATAGCGCTGATGTCCGGCAGTGCTTTTGCCGTTACGCACCACGCCTTCAGTAGCGGAGCAGGAAGGACATCTGATGGAAATGGAAGCCACGCAAGCACCTTAAAATCACCATCATACACTAAATCAGTAAGTTGGCAGCATTACCGGCACATAGATAAGGGATATACATCCCCAGCATTTTGACAACTTCATCCGGATCACTCTGGAGCACACTAATCGCAAATCCATCATTGAAAGTTGTACCAAAGGTACACCATGAATAGAGGCTAATACTCATGTCTGCCGCAGTCAGTAACACAAATGGTGCGGCAACAAGCAGGCGAAGCGGAAGGGATGATATACGTTTTACAACCAGGATGGTCAGGACGAAGAACAGCAATCGCTGAACCATATGCGCGCCGGAAGAGGCGACTAAGTTCGTAATACCAAAAACAATAACACAAAGATACAACAACCAATGAGATTTAAAACTTCTAGCAAATTTGTTGAATACTGTCATCCAGAAATCCAAGTTCACAACCAATATAAACAATTATCAACAATGTTCAATTTTATATCAGACATGTTTTTCAACTCTGATCCATATCAGACCGAAACACTGTTAGTTTTTTCTTTTTAAATGATGCGGCCATTGCGTTCTCAGTAATTAAATAACATTATCAATGCGTCTCTAAACATTACGCAGAACGTAGCCATCAGTAGTTATACTGACAGGAGCAGGATGGTTTATCGAGAAGTAAACATATCCGTATTCGTACCGGAACTGGAGTTGACACAATAAAGTGCCAATTATGTCAGCAGAAGGGAAAAGTTTATAACTAAGGCGTACCGGCACCATCGTTTCAAGGTACCAGCTACGAGTAAAGCAACTGGACGAGATACAGATACCTGACAACCATTCCTCAGACCAGGACCAAAACGAAAAAAGACGCTTTTCAGCGTCTCTTTTCTGGAATTTGGTACCGAGGACGGGACTTGAACCCGTAAGCCCTATTGGGCACTACCACCTCAAGGTAGCGTGTCTACCAATTCCACCACCTCGGCACGGATACTACTTTTTAGTTCGGGATATCGCTGGTCGGCTTAGCCGGAGCAGCTGGTTGAGTTTGTTCGGTTTTCGCCGGTGCACTCAGATTTTCCCATTCGCTACCTTTATTGGTTTTGTTGCTATTGATGTTACCCAGCACCAGACTGATGATGAAGAATAACGTTGCCAGCAGCGCCGTCATGCGGGTCATGAAGTTACCAGAACCACTTGAACCAAACAGCGTAGCGGAAGCGCCTGCTCCGAAGGAGGCTCCCATATCAGCGCCTTTACCTTGCTGCAGCATGATCAGACCAACAAGGCCAATTGCCACAATAAGGAAAACTACCAAAAGAGCTTCGTACATAATCAACCTGTTCCTTGCGGAGTTGCCGCGTACCAATGCTTCAACCAATAAAGCGGGAGTTTTTAATCTTTCCCACTGAAGCGGGTGTGAATACTAACCAAAGCGAATGACCTTCGCAAGGGCAATTTTATCGCATTGTATCAACTGCGGAAAAAAGCAGCAAAACCGATGTGTTCGCTGAGAAAAAAGGCGACAATCGCCGCCTTTTTAGCCAGTCATTTATCGTTTTAAACGGCTTTTACTGCATCGGCGATGCGGTGTGCAAATTCAGTCACCTGCGCTTCGTCTTCGCCTTCCACCATCACGCGAATTAACGGTTCGGTGCCGGATTTACGCAGCAACACGCGTCCACGGTTGCCCAGCGCAGCTTCAACCTCTGCGGTCACGGCTTTAACTGACTCATGCTCAAGCGGATCGCCGCTACCTGCGGTGTAACGCACGTTAACCAGAATCTGCGGGAACATTTTCATGCCGCTGCAAAGGTCGTGCAGGCTCATATGGTTACGTGCCATCGCCGCCAGCACCTGCAAGCCAGCAACGATGCCGTCACCGGTAGTGGTTTTATCCAGCAGGATCACATGACCGGAATTCTCTGCACCGATACGCCAGCCTTTCTCCTGCATTTTTTCCAGTACGTAGCGGTCACCCACTTTCGCGCGCGCAAATGGAATACCTAACTGTTTCAGCGCCAGCTCAAGCCCCATGTTACTCATCAATGTACCCACAGCACCACCACGCAGCTGGCCCTGACGAAGACCTTCACGCGCGATGATATACATGATCTGATCACCATCGACTTTATTGCCTTCATGGTCAACCATAATCACGCGATCGCCGTCGCCGTCGAAGGCAATACCGAGATCCGCTTTTTCAGCCAGCACACGAGCCTGGAGCGCGCGAACGTCGGTAGCCCCCACTTCGGCATTGATGTTTACACCGTTCGGCTCACAACCGATAGCGATAACGTTCGCCCCCAGTTCACGCAGCACGTTCGGCGCGATGTGATAAGTCGCACCGTTTGCGCAATCCACCACAATCTTCAGTTCGCTGAGGCTAAGTTCGTTCGGGAACGTGGCTTTGCAAAACTCGATATAGCGACCCGCAGCATCAACGATACGGCTGGCTTTACCCAGTTCTGCCGAATCAACACAGCTGATCTCTTTTTCCATTTCCGCTTCGATGGCCTCTTCTACCGCATCCGGTAGTTTGGTGCCGTCGATAGAGAAAAATTTAATGCCATTATCGTAGAACGGGTTATGCGATGCAGATATCACAATTCCGGCCTCTGCGCGGAAGGTACGCGTCAGATAAGCCACGGCCGGTGTTGGCATCGGGCCAGTGAAGAGTGCGGAAAGGCCCGCTGCCGCCAGACCCGCTTCCAGTGCTGACTCCAGCATATAGCCAGAAATACGCGTGTCTTTACCAATAATGATCTTACGGGAGCCGTGGCGCGCCAGCACTTTACCCGCGGCCCAACCCAGCTTAAGCACAAAATCAGGTGTGATCGGCGCATCCCCTACACGACCACGAATCCCATCGGTACCGAAATATTTACGATTACTCATAGCGTTTGTTTTCCTTTGCAGACAGAGTGGCTTCCACCACCCGCATCGCTTCTACGGTTTCTTTGACGTCATGAACACGAATAATGTGCGCGCCTTGCATTGCGGCAATGACCGCACAGGCCAGACTACCGCTCAGGCGCTCGGACGGCCCCACGTTCAGCAGCTGCCCAATCATCGATTTTCGTGACATACCTACCAACAGCGGCAGGTTGAAATGGTGAAATTCAGCCAGGCGCGCCAGTAATGAATAGTTATGGGAGAGATTTTTACCGAAACCGAATCCGGGGTCGAGCAACAATTTCTCTTTTGCGATACCCGCCTGCTCGCAACGTGCTATTTGCTCAATAAAGTAGCGATTCACTTCTGCAAAGACATCGTCATACTTCGGAGCTTCCTGCATGGTTTTTGGATTTCCCTGCATATGCATCAGACAAACCGGTAAACCGGTTTCTGCCGCCGCCTCCAGAGCGCCAGGTTCGGAAAGGGAGCGGATATCGTTAATAATGTGAGCGCCAACTTTCGCTGACTCACGGATGACTTCTGGTTTGGATGTATCTACCGAGAGCCAGACTTCGAAGCGTTGAGCAATTGCCTCAACCACA
The DNA here is from genome assembly GCF_001722145.1 of Shigella sp. FC1544. Taxonomy (NCBI): domain Bacteria; kingdom Pseudomonadati; phylum Pseudomonadota; class Gammaproteobacteria; order Enterobacterales; family Enterobacteriaceae; genus Shigella; species Shigella sp. FC1544. Next base: position 36,351 of record NZ_MECT01000088.1, on the reverse strand, counting down.
GGAATAACACGTTGCAACTCTTCTTCAACGCTAACTTCCGCCGCCCCTGGGCGCGTGGACTCGCCACCAACGTCAATGATCGTCGCGCCAGCGTTGATCATCAGATTCGCATGTTTCACCGCATCTATCAGCGTGTTATGCGTGCCACCATCCGAAAAGGAATCAGGCGTGACGTTGAGGATCCCCATTACGTGAGGATGGCTAAGGTCCAGTGAAGTGCCTTGGGCAAAGAGTTTCATGGTGTTATCCCTGGTATGAATTGATAAGAAAAAACCCCGGAGCACGCCCCGGGGTTTTCGGTACAAATACAGTCATCTGATGCGGGAACTTACTTGTCGCCTAACTGCTCTGACATGGTGTTACCCGGGTTCGGCGTACGCGGTTCATCAACCGGACGAGGAGCCTTTGGACTACCATTGTCGCCAGAATTGTTAGAAGTGCCTGGTTCTTCCCAGCCCGCTGGCGGACGTACATCGCGACGTGCCATCAGGTCATCAATCTGCGGTGCGTCGATAGTCTCATATTTCATGAGAGCATCTTTCATCGCATGCAGAATATCCATATTGTCGGTCAGAAGCTGACGCGCACGATTATAGTTACGCTCAATCAGTGCTTTCACTTCCTGGTCGATGATACGTGCAGTTTCATCGGACATATGTTTCGCTTTCGCTACGCTACGGCCGAGGAACACTTCACCTTCTTCTTCCGCGTACAGCAGTGGACCCAATTTCTCAGAGAAGCCCCACTGAGTCACCATGTTACGCGCCAGGTTGGTCGCAACTTTAATATCGTTGGACGCACCGGTAGAAACATGTTCCGGCCCGTAGATGATCTCTTCTGCCAGACGACCACCGTACAGCGTAGAAATCTGGCTTTCCAGTTTCTGACGGCTGGCGCTGATTGCGTCGCCCTCAGGCAAGAAGAAAGTCACACCCAGCGCACGACCGCGTGGGATAATCGTCACTTTGTGCACCGGATCGTGTTCCGGCACCAGGCGACCGATAATCGCATGACCCGCTTCGTGGTAAGCCGTCGATTCTTTCTGCGCTTCCGTCATCACCATGGAGCGACGTTCCGCACCCATCATGATTTTATCTTTCGCTTTTTCGAACTCAATCATCGACACAACGCGTTTGTTGCCACGAGCAGCGAACAGTGCCGCTTCGTTTACCAGGTTCGCCAGGTCAGCACCGGAGAAACTAGGAGTACCACGGGCAATGATTGCCGCGTCGATATCGGGTGCCAATGGTACGCGACGCATGTGAACTTTCAGGATCTGCTCACGACCGCGAACATCTGGCAAGCCAACCACAACCTGACGGTCGAAACGGCCAGGACGCAGCAGGGCCGGGTCAAGAACGTCCGGACGGTTAGTCGCGGCGATAACGATGATACCTTCGTTACCTTCGAAGCCATCCATCTCAACCAGCATCTGGTTCAGAGTCTGTTCACGTTCATCGTGACCACCGCCCAGACCAGCGCCACGCTGGCGGCCTACGGCGTCGATTTCATCGATAAAGATGATGCACGGTGCCGCTTTCTTCGCCTGTTCGAACATGTCACGAACACGGGATGCACCCACACCGACGAACATTTCTACGAAGTCAGAACCGGAGATAGTAAAGAACGGAACTTTCGCTTCGCCTGCAATCGCTTTCGCCAGCAACGTTTTACCGGTACCCGGAGGACCGACCATCAGGACGCCTTTCGGGATCTTACCGCCGAGTTTCTGGAAGCGGCTCGGCTCGCGCAGATACTCTACCAGTTCAGCAACTTCTTCTTTTGCTTCGTCGCAGCCCGCAACGTCAGCAAAGGTCGTTTTGATCTGATCTTCCGTCAGCATGCGCGCTTTGCTCTTACCAAACGACATGGCACCTTTGCCACCGCCGCCCTGCATTTGACGCATGAAGAAGATCCAGACACCAATCAGCAACAGCATCGGGAACCAAGAGATGAAGATAGAAGCCAGCAGGCTTGGTTCTTCAGGCGGTTCACCGACAACCTTGACGTTCTTGGTCAACAGGTTATCCAGTAATTTCGGATCCTGAACCGGAATGTAAGTGGTATAACGGTTACTATCTTTCTTGGTAACGTTGATTTCACGTCCGTTGATACGCGCTTCACGAACCTGGTCGTTATTGACCTCTTGTAGGAAGGTAGAGTAATCCACCTTACGGCCATTAGACTCGCTGGGCCCAAAGCTCTGGAATACTGACATCAGCACAACGGCAATGACCAGCCAGAGTATTAGGTTTTTCGCCATGTCACTCAAGGGATTAACCTCTTATTACAACTGTGTTAAAAACAGCGTCAGGATACTCTATATCCAGCATCTTTCAAACTTTCGTCTGAAATCTCCCGGTTAGGGTTTACGCCCGGTCGCTACAATATACACTTCCCGCGAACGTGCACGAGAAGAGTCCGGCTTACGAACTTTGACCTTCGTAAACAGGGAGCGAATTTCCCTTAGATACTCATCGAAACCTTCGCCCTGGAACACCTTCACTACAAAACTGCCACCTGGCGCTAATACATCACGACACATTTCTAACGCCAGTTCCACCAGATACATGGCACGGGGGATATCCACCGCCGGTGTTCCGCTCATGTTTGGTGCCATATCGGACATGACAACCTGGACTTTGCTGTCGCCAACGCGCTCCAGCAGTGCTTTCATCACCAGTTCATCACGAAAATCGCCCTGAAGAAAGTCCACACCAACGATAGGATCCATAGGTAAAAGATCGCAAGCGATGATGCGGCCTTTGCCGCCAATTTGGGTGACCACATATTGTGACCAACCACCCGGAGCAGCACCAAGGTCGACAACCGTCATTCCCGGTTTAAAGAGTTTGTCACTTTGCTGTATTTCATCAAGTTTAAACCAGGCACGGGAACGTAACCCCTTTTTCTGTGCCTGTTGAACATATTTATCGCTAAAGTGTTCCTGAAGCCAGCGGCTGGAGCTGGCAGAACGCTTCTTACCTGTCATTTAACTTTCCCATGGGGATAACTCATCGTAACCAATTGCGTAAATTTTTACGCGCCTATTTGGTGATATATGGGAGATGGCGGTAGAATGACCCGTTTTCAATCCCAACGTAAGCAAAAAATACGATGAATCTGAGTACTAAACAAAAACAGCACCTGAAAGGTCTGGCACATCCGCTCAAGCCAGTTGTTCTGCTTGGCAGTAATGGTTTGACCGAAGGGGTGCTGGCCGAGATTGAACAAGCGTTAGAGCACCATGAACTCATCAAGGTGAAAATCGCCACCGAAGATCGCGAAACAAAAACCTTGATCGTGGAAGCTATCGTGCGCGAAACCGGCGCCTGTAATGTACAGGTCATCGGTAAAACGCTGGTGCTTTATCGCCCAACTAAAGAACGTAAAATCTCGCTGCCACGCTAAGATTATCCTAAAGTTACACACATTTGCTGTGTAAAACGAGGGGTTTTCCGCAGGCAGGAGAGCAAAATGCCACGCTCTGTTCGTTGATAAAAGGCCGCATAGCGGCCTTTTTCCTTTCTTTACAATACATCAACATCTTGATGTATTGGGTAATTCTTACAGGTATTCCACCTTAATTACTTCAAATTCTACTTCGCCGCCCGGCGTTTTGATGACCACAACATCATCTTCTTCTTTGCCGATCAGGCCACGAGCAATAGGCGAGTTTACAGAAATCAGGTTTTGTTTAAAGTCAGCTTCGTCATCGCCAACGATGCGATAAGTCTGTTCTTCGTCAGAATCCAGATTCAGCACCGTTACGGTAGCACCAAAAATAACGCGCCCATTGTTGGGCATTTTGGTGACATCAATCACCTGCGCGTTCGACAGCTTGGCTTCGATGTCTTTAATACGGCCTTCGCAGAAACCCTGCTGTTCACGAGCTGCGTGGTATTCGGCGTTTTCTTTCAGGTCGCCATGCTCACGCGCTTCCGCGATAGCAGCAATGATTTCAGGACGGCGCACAGATTTCAGAAAATCCAGCTCTTCGCGTAATTTTTCAGCGCCGCGTAAGGTCATCGGAATAGTTTGCATTTGTTATACCTCTTGAATATTCCTGATGGGGCAAGTCTTCACCCACCCCGGCTGTTCGGCCTGCCCGGCATAACTCCTCACCGGGACCAGAAGCAAAAAAATACCGACCCGGGTACAAGTCCTAGGTCAGCTACAATTCACATTTTGATAGTCATTTTACCCTGAAGTTCCCGAAGGGTCATCGTTTACTTTATAGGGCGTTGCGCCGTAGTATGACGGCTCGATTCCAGGTTGTTAGCGCGAGATTATGCGATTTTCCAGATTTATCATCGGATTGACCAGCTGTATAGCGTTCAGTGTTCAGGCCGCGAATGTTGATGAGTACGTTACTCAACTCCCCGCTGGTGCCAACCTTGCCCTGATGGTGCAAAAAGTCGGCGCGTCGGCCCCCGCTATTGATTACCACAGTCAGCAGATGGCGCTGCCCGCCAGTACGCAGAAAGTGATTACTGCGCTGGCGGCGTTGATTCAACTCGGCCCCGATTTTCGTTTCACCACGACGCTTGAAACCAAAGGCAATGTGGAAAACGGCGTACTTAAGGGTGACTTAGTGGCGCGATTTGGTGCCGATCCGACGTTAAAACGTCAGGATATTCGCAATATGGTCGCGACTTTGAAAAAATCTGGCGTCAACCAAATCGATGGCAATGTGTTGATAGATACCTCCATTTTCGCCAGCCACGATAAAGCCCCCGGCTGGCCATGGAATGACATGACACAATGCTTTAGCGCTCCGCCTGCCGCTGCCATAGTTGACCGCAACTGTTTCTCCGTCTCGCTCTACAGTGCCCCAAAACCTGGTGATATGGCTTTTATACGCGTGGCATCTTATTACCCCGTTACGATGTTCAGCCAGGTACGCACCCTCCCCCGAGGTTCTGCCGAAGCGCAATACTGCGAACTGGATGTCGTACCAGGCGACCTGAACCGCTTTACGCTGACGGGATGCCTGCCACAACGTTCTGAGCCGCTCCCGTTGGCTTTTGCCGTGCAGGATGGAGCCAGCTATGCCGGGGCAATTCTGAAAGATGAGTTAAAACAGGCAGGTATCACCTGGAGCGGAACACTGCTGCGCCAGACTCAGGTTAACGAACCTGGAACGGTAGTTGCCAGTAAACAGTCGGCCCCGTTGCACGATCTGCTTAAGATTATGCTGAAAAAGTCGGACAACATGATCGCCGATACGGTTTTCCGCATGATAGGCCATGCGCGCTTCAATGTGCCTGGAACATGGCGGGCCGGGTCGGACGCCGTGCGTCAGATCCTGCGCCAGCAAGCCGGTGTCGATATTGGAAACACCATTATTGCCGATGGTTCAGGGCTTTCGCGGCATAACCTGATTGCCCCCGCCACCATGATGCAGGTGTTGCAATACATTGCCCAACACGACAATGAACTTAACTTTATCTCCATGCTGCCGCTGGCGGGCTATGATGGCTCTTTGCAGTACCGTGCAGGTCTGCATCAGGCGGGCGTGGATGGAAAAGTCTCAGCGAAAACCGGTTCGTTGCAGGGGGTATATAACCTGGCGGGATTCATTACCACAGCGAGCGGGCAACGAATGGCGTTTGTACAATATCTTTCTGGCTATGCAGTAGAACCGGCGGATCAGCGTAATCGCCGTATTCCGTTAGTGCGTTTTGAAAGCCGTTTGTATAAAGATATTTATCAGAACAATTAGTCAAAAAGAAACCCCGGCACATGGCCGGGGTTTTGCTGATTAACGCTTGTAAATGAACTCAACGCCTTCTTCGTCGTCTTCGTCCCAGTCATCATCCCAGTCCTCATCATCCTCTTCAGCAATCTCTTCAAGCTGCTGGCGATGATAATCATCCCACATGAATTCGACTTTCTCTGGCTGTTTCGCTTCTTCAGCCTGCACGACCGGGTTTTCAATGATAAAGGTCATCACATCCCAGCAGAGATCTTTCACGCCCAGTCCACTCGCCGCAGAGATCAGATAATATTTATCTTCCCAGCCCAGCGCTTCAGCAATCGCTTTCGCTTTCTCTTCAGCTTCTGCCTTATCCAGCAGATCGATCTTATTGAACACTAACCAACGCGGTTTCGCCGCCAGATCCTGGCTGTATTTTTCCAGCTCGCTGATAATAATACGCGCGTTTTCAACCGGATCGGTGCCGTCAATCGGATCGATATCGATGAGGTGCAACAGGACGCGGCAACGTTCCAGGTGCTTCAGGAAGCGGATACCCAGACCTGCGCCTTCCGCAGCGCCTTCAATCAGTCCTGGAATATCGGCAACAACGAAGCTCTTTTCGTTGTCCATTCGTACCACACCCAGACTTGGCACCAGAGTGGTAAACGGATAATCCGCCACTTTCGGTTTAGCCGCCGATACCGCGCGAATAAAGGTCGATTTACCCGCGTTTGGCATCCCCAACATACCGACGTCAGCCAGCAGCATCAGCTCCAGCAGCAGCTCACGCTTATCACCCGGCGTACCGTTGGTTTTCTGCCGTGGTGTACGGTTAACGGACGATTTGAAACGGGTATTGCCCAGACCGTGCCAGCCGCCCTTAGCAACCAGCAGACGCTGACCGTGTTTAGTCATATCGCCCATGGTTTCACCAGTACCCTGGTCGATTACACGCGTACCTACCGGCACTTTAATCGTCACGTCTTTACCGCGCTTACCGGTACAATCGCGGCTTGCGCCGTTCTGACCGCGCTCTGCACGGAAAGATTTTTCAAAACGATAATCGATAAGCGTGTTCAGGTTTTCGTCGGCTTCTATCCATACGTCACCACCATCACCACCGTCGCCGCCATCCGGGCCGCCTTTCGGAATATACTTTTCGCGGCGGAAGCTCACGCAACCATTACCGCCATCACCTGCAACGACCAGAATCGATGCTTCATCAACAAACTTCATTTTATTCTCCGTAAATCATTCGCCTGCGCGGGGTTGCGATACCACCGTTGTATGCTTACGTAATCCGCCCCAAATACGATGACCAATGGCGGAATACATCGCGCCCGCAACCACGACAAACGCACCGAGATAACCTAAAAGGTTTAACATCGGTCTGGCGAAGAAATCGGGCCAGGCCAGTGATAAAAGATCTGAAAAAAACAGCGTAAACAGTGGGGTGAGCGTGATGATCGCGCTCACCTGCGCTGCCTGCCAGCGAGCCATCGCTTCCGCCAGGGCGCCATATCCTACCAATGTATTCAGTCCGCAAAAAATTAAACATGCGAGCTGCCAGTGGCTAAGCTGCGCTATCACTCCTGGCTTTGCCAGAGGGAAGAGCGCAATTGTACATAAACTGTACAGCAAAAACAGGATCTGCGGTGAGGCCAGCCGACGCAATAAAACCTTTTGCGCCACGCCATAACTCACCCAAACCGTCGCCGCACCGACCCCAAAGATGACTCCCCAGGTGTAATCAGTGAGCTTTGTAAATATCTCGACCAGACTGGTGTTAAAAAACATCACCAGGCCGCTCAGGAGCATCAATGCCCCTACAACCTGAGTGCTGCGCATTTTCTCTTTCAGGATAAATACGCTGGCAACCATCATGCCAACTGGCGAGAGTTGCCCAATCACCTGCGAAGCGGTCGGACTCAGGTATTGCAAGGATGCGCTGAACAGGATGAAGTTCCCAAACAGCCCGGCGGTCGCCACTGCCAACAAAATCAACCAGCGTGGCTTACGAAACACGCGTAATGGCGGCAACCTCTTCTTCACCGCAAGAATGGCACCCAGGCCAATACTCGCCATCAAGAAACGGTAAAACACGATTGTCGGAGGTTCCATCACCTCCAGCACCTGCTTCATTGCGATTGGCAACGCCCCCCAGCAAATTGCTGTGGTGAGCGCCAAAAGAATGCCAATGCCTGCCTGCTGCTTCATACCGTATTCCCTGCAAAGCGCATTTGCGGATTAACGTCGCACCATGCTCATTTTTACCGGTTATCGAATGTAAAAAGCCCCGCAACGTGTTGCGGGGCTTTCATCCGTTACCGGGACGCGAAAAACTTATTCAGCTTCGATGCTGATAAATTTACGGTTTTTCGGGCCTTTAACTTCGAATTTCACTTTACCGTCTGCTTTAGCAAACAGAGTGTGGTCACGACCGCAACCCACGTTAGCGCCAGCGTGGAATTTGGTACCACGTTGACGAACGATGATGCTACCCGCCAGAACGGATTCGCCACCGAAACGCTTAACGCCCAGGCGTTTAGCTTCTGAATCGCGACCGTTACGTGTGGAGCCGCCAGCCTTTTTATGTGCCATTTGAAATCTCTCCTCAGGTCTTAGGCGCTGATGCCAGTAATTTTCACATCAGTGAACCACTGACGATGGCCCTGCTGCTTACGATAGTGTTTACGACGACGAAACTTAACGATTTTAACTTTCTCGCCACGACCGTGAGCAACAACTTCAGCTTTGATTACGCCGCCATCAACGAAAGGAACGCCGATTTTGACTTCTTCACCGTTTGCGATCATCAGCACTTCAGCGAACTCAACAGTTTCGCCAGTTGCGATGTCCAGCTTTTCCAGGCGAACGGTCTGACCTTCGCTTACTCGGTGTTGTTTACCACCACTTTGGAAAACCGCGTACATATAAAACTCCGCTTCCGCGCACACCTTTTCAATGATTCAGAGTGCGCTATAAATATTCACAATAGGGCGCGAATATTACGCAAAACGCACGCCTTTGACAAGTGCTACAGTCAATATACGAAGAAAAAAAACACAACTTGTACGGTAACGTTTATCTGTGCCATTTTTTCAGTACAATCACCCTATATTCCTAACCATAAACCCTAAGTTGCTTTTGTTCACAGTAAGGTAATCGGGGCGAGAAGCCCGGCTTTTGCGATGAATTTAGAAAAAATCAATGAGTTAACCGCGCAAGATATGGCGGGTGTTAATGCGGCAATCCTTGAGCAGCTTAATTCCGACGTCCAACTGATCAATCAGTTAGGCTATTACATCGTCAGCGGCGGCGGTAAACGTATTCGTCCGATGATTGCTGTACTGGCTGCACGAGCTGTTGGCTATGAGGGAAATGCGCATGTCACCATTGCTGCCCTGATCGAGTTTATCCACACGGCGACTCTGCTACACGACGACGTTGTGGATGAATCAGATATGCGCAGGGGTAAAGCTACCGCCAACGCTGCATTTGGCAATGCCGCCAGCGTGCTGGTAGGCGATTTTATTTATACCCGCGCGTTCCAGATGATGACCAGCCTCGGTTCACTCAAAGTGCTGGAAGTCATGTCAGAAGCTGTAAACGTCATCGCAGAAGGTGAAGTTCTGCAACTGATGAACGTTAACGATCCGGACATCACTGAAGAAAACTACATGCGCGTTATCTATAGCAAAACCGCGCGTCTGTTTGAGGCTGCCGCGCAGTGTTCCGGGATTCTGGCTGGCTGTACGCCGGAGGAGGAGAAAGGCCTGCAGGATTATGGGCGCTATCTCGGCACTGCTTTCCAGTTGATCGACGATTTACTCGATTACAATGCCGATGGCGAACAGTTAGGTAAAAACGTCGGCGACGATCTGAACGAAGGTAAACCGACGCTGCCGCTGCTGCATGCGATGCATCATGGCACACCAGAACAGGCACAGATGATCCGTACCGCCATCGAACAGGGTAACGGTCGCCATCTTCTGGAACCGGTTCTGGAAGCAATGAACGCTTGTGGATCTCTTGAATGGACGCGTCAGCGCGCCGAGGAAGAAGCAGACAAAGCCATCGCAGCGTTACAGGTGCTCCCGGACACCCCTTGGCGAGAAGCACTCATCGGCCTCGCGCACATCGCTGTTCAACGCGATCGTTAATCCCCTCCCTTCATCCCGCGCAGTGCGTGGGATGATTCCAGTAAATTCCATAAAAACACTAATTCAGCGCTATACACCTGAAAAAAAGGGCGATGAATCTTTATATATTCTGAACATTCACACTCTTTACAGGAACTTTTTAGAGCAATAGGCCATCAGGAGTATAGTGATGCCCGACAGAAGAAGTGTTCTGAATGAAAGCGACTAACTTAAGGAGTGAGGAAAGATGGAAAGTAATTTCATTGACTGGCATCCCCCTGACATCATTGCAGGTTTGCGCAAGAAAGGAACGTCAATGGCGGCGGAATCTCGCAGAAATGGTTTGAGTTCCTCAACGCTGGCAAACGCATTATCGCGCCCATGGCCGAAAGGAGAGATGATTATTGCGAAAGCCCTGGGAACTGACCCCTGGGTTATCTGGCCATCACGCTACCATGATCCGCAGACCCATGAGTTTATCGACAGAACGCAGTTGATGCGTAGCTACACTAAACCGAAAAAATGAGTGGTCTGGCGGTAGCCCCGCGAACGGGGCTGCCAGCTCTCAGACGATTACTCGCCTTTCACACGCTTAATATTTGCACCTAAAGCGCGCAGTTTGTCTTCAATGCGTTCGTAGCCACGATCGATGTGATAAATACGATCAACCACCGTCGTCCCTTCCGCAATACAGCCAGCCAGCACCAGGCTTGCTGATGCACGCAGATCGGTTGCCATAACCTGTGCACCAGAAAGTTTTTCAACACCATGACAAATAACGGTATTGCTTTCGATTTCGGCATGCGCGCCCATACGGCTAAGCTCCGGCACATGCATAAAGCGGTTTTCAAAGACCGTTTCGGTGATGAATCCGGTCCCTTCTGCCACCAGGTTCAACAGCGTGAACTGGGCCTGCATATCGGTCGGGAATGCCGGATGCGGCGCGGTACGTACGTTAACAGCCTTCGGACGTTTGCCATGCATATCCAGGCTAATCCAGTCTTCGCCGACTTCGATGTCCGCTCCAGCGTCACGCAGTTTCGCCAGCACGGCGTCGAGAGTATCTGGCTGCGCGTTACGGCAGATAATTTTGCCGCGAGAAATCGCCGCCGCCACCAGGAAAGTACCGGTTTCGATACGATCCGGTAGCACGCGATAGACACCGCCGCCTAAACGTTCCACACCTTCGATGACGATACGATCGGTGCCCTGACCGCTAATTTTCGCACCCAGCGTAATCAGGAAGTTCGCGGTATCGACGATTTCCGGTTCACGCGCTGCGTTTTCAATAATCGTGGTACCTTCCGCCAGGGTTGCAGCACACATGATGGTCACCGTTGCGCCAACGCTGACTTTATCCATCACGATATGTGCGCCTTTCAGACGACCATCGACGGAAGCTTTAACGTAACCTTCTTCCAGTTTGATGGTCGCGCCTAATTGTTCGAGGCCAGAAATGTGTAGATCAACCGGACGCGCACCGATCGTACAACCGCCAGGCAGTGAAACTTGCCCCTGACCAAAGCGCGCTACCAGCGGCCCCAGTGCCCAGATAGAAGCACGCATGGTTTTAACCAGATCGTAAGGTGCGCAGAATACATTAACGTCGCGGGCATCAATATGCACAGAACCATTACGTTCTACTTTCGCACCCAGCTGACTTAGCAGCTTCATTGATGTATCGACGTCTTTCAGTTTCGGGACGTTCTGGATCTCTACCGGTTCTTCCGCCAGTAGAGCGGCAAAAAGGATAGGCAGAGCAGCATTTTTAGCGCCGGAAATTGTGACTTCGCCCTGGAGCTTCGTTGGCCCCTGAACACGAAATTTATCCATTTAGTTTGTTCTCAGTTAACAATTCATATCCGCTACCGGCGAATCGCCCATAGCTCAAAAGCCGTTCAGTTTGCGATCGCGCGCCCACTCCGCAGGGGTATACGCTTTGATCGACACAGCATGAATGCGGTTATCCGCAATATATTCCATCAGCGGGCCATAGACCGTCTGCTGTTTTTTAACCCGACTCATGCCGTCAAACAACTCACCCACGGCAATAACCTGAAAGTGGCTGCCATCGCCGGAAACGTGGACTTCCTGGAGGGAGAGAGCGTTCATCAACACGCTCTGAATTTCATTATTTTCCATGGGATCTTCAATCATCAGTTAATAAACCAGCGAAACATCTTAGAGCAAAGTTGCGCTGGCATAAATAAGCAAAAAGCCTCGCTGATAAATCAGACAAGGCTCGACTTGCAGGCAGGTTTGCCGGACAGGCGGTTAACGCCATATCCGGCCTGAAAAAATTTAACGAGGCAGAACATCAGCAGGCAAATTATACAATTTCGCCAGGGTATACACTTTGTCGTTTACCCCCTGAAGCGTCACATTGTTGCCCTGCTTTTTCGCCAGATCGATAAGATGGAGCAGCAGTGCCAGTCCCCCCGTATCCACGCGGGACACACGGCTAAGATCGATGCAGGTAATCCCCTTCACCGCTTCCTCACGCATTTCCCAAAGCGGTAGCAAAACGTCCTGATCCAGCTCTCCGGATAACGCCAGCGTGTCACCCGTCTGCATCCAGCTCAGTGACTCGCTCATTATTTTTTCTCTTCCAGAGTGATTTTCTGTTGAGAAATCGATTTCAGTTGCGCAGTCAGGCCGTCGATACCTTTGGTACGCAGCAGCGTTCCCCACTCGTTTTGTTTGGTGGTGATCATACTGACGCCTTCAGCAATCATGTCGTAAGCCTGCCAGTTGCCCGTCTGGGAGTTTTTACGCCACTGGAAGTCCAGACGCACCGGCGGGCGGCCATTCGGATCAATAATGGTAACGCGAATCGGCACAATGGTTTTATCGCCCAGCGGCTGTTCTGGCGCAATCTGATAGGTTTGACCGTGATACATCGCCAGCGCCTGACCGTAAGCCTGCTTCAGGTACTCACGGAAAGCGGCAAAGTAGGCTTCACGTTGAGCAGGGGTCGCACTCTTGTAATACTGGCCCAGCACCAGCGCACCGGCGTATTTCACCTGTACGTATGGCAGCAGTTCCTGATCAACAATGGTACGCAGATAATCCGGGTTGGCCCGAATTTGCGGTTGCTCATTCTTCAGGCGATCGAACGTTTTCTGCGCCGCCTCGTCCATCAGCTTATAAGGATTGGTCTGGTCTGCCGCGGTTGCCGCACTCAGCGGTGCAATCACCAGCAAAGCGACCATCATTAAACGTTTAAACATGCGTCGGTTCTCCTGAAATTATTTCGTTGTACCCACAGGTTCAGTGGTTTCATTATTACCTGGCGCAGCAGCTGGCGCATCGCCACTATTCTTATTGTCATCGCCTTTACTACCGTAAAGGAACTGACCAATGAGATCTTCCAGCACCATCGCAGACTTAGTGTCCTGAATTGTATCGCCATCCTTCAGGATAGCAGTCCCCAGTTCCGGGTCTTCAAAACCGACGTTTAATGCCAGATATTGTTCCCCCAGCAGGCCGGAAGTACGAATGCTCAGCGAACTGGTATCTGGAATGTGGTTATAACGTTGTTCAATTTCCAGCGTTACGCGTGGCAGATAGGTTTTCGGGTCCAGCGTAATATCCGCCACCCGGCCCACAACAACGCCACCAATACTGACCGGAGAGCGCGCTTTCAGGCCGCCAATGTTATCGAACGTCGCATAAAGCGTGTAGGTCGGTTCAGTACGTATGGACGTCACGTTCGCCGCCTTCAGGCAAACAAACAGAGCCGCCAGCAGTGCTGCTAATAAAAAGATACCCACCCAAATTTCATTTTTTTTCGTTTGCATGAACTCAATTCCCAAACATCAATGCGGTCAGCACAAAATCCAGCCCCAGAACAGCCAGAGACGAGTGGACAACGGTGCGAGTGGTTGCCCGGCTAATCCCGGCAGACGTCGGGATGGCGTCGTAGCCGTTAAACAACGAAATCCACGTCACCGTGATGGCGAACACCACGCTCTTAATCAGACAGTTGACCAGATCCATACGCCAGTCGACGGCATTTTGCATTGCCGACCAGAAGAACCCGCTATCAATGCCTTTCCAACTGACGCCGACCAGAGATCCGCCCCAGATCCCCACGGCGACGAAAATAACCGTCAACAGTGGTAATGAAATAACCCCAGCCCAGAAACGGGGAGAAATAACCCGACGCAGCGGATCCACCGCCATCATCTCCATACTGGAGAGTTGCTCTGTAGCGCGCATCAGGCCGATTTCTGCGGTTAGCGCCGAACCAGCACGCCCGGCAAACAACAACGCGGCAACCACCGGCCCCAGTTCACGCAGTAGCGATAACGCCACCAGCATACCCAGACTGGTTTCCGCACTATAAGTGGTCAGAACCAGATAACCTTGCAGCCCCAACACCATTCCGATGAACACGCCAGAAACCACAATAATCAGCATCGACAGGACGCCGACATTATAGAGCTGGCGCACCAGCAGCGGCGCATGTTTGCGAAATTCCGGTTTGCCGACCAGCGCATTGAATAACATTAACCCGGCCCGCCCGAACGTTCTCAGGGTTTTAATCCCTTTATGTCCGAGCGACGCCAGCGCATTTAACAGCATGAGTGGCTTAACTCCCTGGTAAAAGATCAGCGTGATAATCGCCGGCAGGATAGCGGAACGGAACAGGCCCGTCAGCTATCCCGTCCAGAAACTGACGTACGCGCGGATCAGGATTCGCCTGCAACGCCTGGGCACTGCCATGAGCGACAATTTTTTTGTCCGCCAGGATCCAGGCGTGATCCGCAATACTTAACACTTCCGGCACATCGTGAGAAACCACCACACAAGTCACGCCCAGCGCGCTGTTCAGCTCAGAAATCAGCTTCACCAGTACGCCCATGGTGATGGGATCTTGCCCAACAAAAGGTTCATCAAACATGATGAGATCCGGCTCCAGCGCAATCGCACGCGCCAGCGCTGCACGCCGCGCCATCCCACCGGAAAGTTCAGAAGGCATTAGTTTAGCCGCTCCACGCAGCCCCACGGCCTCCAGCTTCATCATCACCGTACTATGCAACAATGGCGCGGGAAGTTGGGTATGTTCGCGCAGTGGATAGGCGACGTTGTCAAATACGTTCATATCAGTGAACAACGCCCCGGACTGAAATAACATGCTCATCCGTTTGCGCACTGTATACAGGCGCGAACGAGACATCGCCGGAATATTCTCACCATCGAAAAGGATCTCACCATGATCTGGTGCGATTTGCCCGCCAATCAGACGGAGTAGCGTCGTTTTACCGATGCCCGATGGCCCCATGATCGCCGTGATCTTCCCTCGCGGCACGGTCAGGGAAATATTATCGAAGATGCAGCGATTGCCACGCGTAAAACTGACATCGCGCATATCGACTAAATTCGCCACAGACTGCTCCATAATTCACCCTTCGTCTTGCGTTGATTTTCTAAGCATGGCGCTCAATTTAACCTTGAACCCAACATATTTACAGAATATTACCCGCCGTGGTTAGCGAAAGCTGGCATTTGTTTTACTTTTTAGCCGCATAAAGTCAAAATTAAGAATCCGTTACGGCTTTCTGAAAATCTTCAGCGGACCGGCGAGTATACCTGAAGAAAGGACGTTAGATGCTTTTAGCTACGGCACTGTTAATTGTTGGTTTACTTTTGGTCGTTTACAGTGCCGACCGCCTGGTTTTTGCCGCGTCTATTCTTTGCCGAACCTTTGGCATCCCGCCGCTGATCATCGGCATGACGGTGGTCAGTATTGGTACATCGTTACCAGAAATCATCGTCTCGCTTGCCGCGTCTCTGCACGAACAACGCGATTTAGCCGTTGGTACAGCCCTCGGCTCAAACATTATCAATATTTTGCTGATCCTCGGTCTGGCTGCGCTGGTTCGTCCTTTTACCGTCCATTCCGATGTTCTGCGTCGTGAATTACCCTTAATGTTGTTGGTCAGCGTAGTGGCCGGTTCCGTACTCTATGACGGACAACTTAGTCGCAGCGATGGTATCTTTCTCCTCTTTCTGGCTGTGCTATGGCTGCTGTTCATTGTTAAATTTGCACGTCAGGCTGAACGTCAGGGGACTGACAGCCTGACCAGAGAGCAGCTTGCAGAGCTGCCGCGTGACGGCGGATTGCCCGTCGCGTTTTTATGGCTCGGCATTGCGCTTATCATCATGCCAGTGGCCACGCGGATGGTGGTTGATAACGCCACGGTGCTGGCGAATTACTTTGCCATCAGCGAGTTGACGATGGGTCTGACGGCAATTGCTATCGGAACCAGCCTGCCGGAACTGGCAACCGCAATAGCGGGGGTTCGCAAAGGTGAAAACGACATTGCTGTCGGAAATATCATTGGCGCAAACATTTTTAATATTGTCATCGTGTTGGGTTTACCCGCGCTGATAACGCCAGGAGATATTGATCCATTGGCGTACAGTCGTGACTACAGCGTGATGTTGCTGGTGAGCATTATTTTTGCGTTGCTGTGCTGGCGGCGCTCCCCGCAACCGGGCCGTGGTGTAGGGGTATTATTAACTGGCGGATTTATCGTATGGCTGGCGATGTTGTACTGGTTATCGCCAATACTCGTTGAATAACTGGAAACGCATTATGTCGCACGTAGAGTTACAACCGGGTTTTGACTTTCAGCAAGCAGGTAAAGAAGTCCTGGCGATTGAACGTGAATGCCTGGCGGAGCTTGATCAATACATCAATCAGAATTTCACGCTTGCCTGTGAAAAGATGTTCTGGTGTAAAGGGAAAGTTGTCGTCATGGGGATGGGGAAATCGGGGCACATCGGGCGCAAAATGGCCGCAACGTTTGCCAGCACCGGTACACCTTCATTTTTCGTCCATCCAGGTGAAGCCGCGCATGGTGATTTAGGCATGGTCACCCCACAGGATGTGGTGATTGCTATCTCTAACTCAGGTGAATCCAGCGAAATCACGGCCTTAATTCCAGTGCTTAAGCGTCTTCACGTACCGTTAATCTGCATCACCGGTCGCCCGGAGAGCAGCATGGCGCGCGCCGCAGATGTGCATCTGTGTGTTAAAGTAGCGAAAGAAGCCTGTCCGTTAGGGCTGGCACCGACCAGCACCACCACCGCCACGCTGGTTATGGGCGATGCCCTCGCTGTCGCGCTGTTAAAAGCACGCGGCTTTACTGCTGAAGATTTTGCGCTCTCACACCCAGGCGGCGCACTGGGTCGTAAACTTCTGCTGCGCGTAAACGATATTATGCATACGGGCGATGAGATCCCGCATGTTAAGAAAACGGCCAGTCTGCGTGACGCATTGCTGGAAGTTACCCGCAAAAATCTTGGTATGACTGTCATTTGCGATGACAATATGATGATTGAAGGCATCTTTACCGACGGTGATTTACGCCGTGTCTTCGATATGGGCGTGGATGTTCGTCAGTTAAGTATTGCCGATGTGATGACGCCGGGGGGAATACGCGTGCGCCCTGGCATTCTGGCCGTTGAGGCACTGAACTTAATGCAGTCCCGCCATATCACCTCCGTGATGGTTGCCGATGGCGACCATTTACTCGGTGTGTTACATATGCATGATTTACTGCGTGCAGGCGTAGTGTAAAGATTCAAGGATAAACAACAATGAGCAAAGCAGGTGCGTCGCTTGCGACCTGTTACGGCCCTGTCAGCGCCGACGTTATAGCAAAAGCAGAGAACATTCGTCTGCTGATCCTCGACGTTGATGGCGTACTGTCAGATGGCCTGATTTATATGGGCAATAACGGCGAAGAGCTGAAAGCGTTCAATGTTCGTGACGGTTATGGCATTCGTTGTGCGCTCACCTCTGATATTGAAGTCGCTATCATTACCGGGCGAAAGGCTAAACTGGTAGAAGATCGTTGTGCCACATTGGGGATCACTCACTTGTATCAGGGGCAGTCAAACAAACTGATCGCCTTTAGCGATCTGCTGGAAAAACTGGCGATTGCCCCGGAAAATGTGGCTTATGTAGGCGATGATCTCATCGACTGGCCGGTAATGGAAAAAGTGGGTTTAAGCGTCGCTGTGGCCGATGCTCATCCACTGTTGATCCCGCGCGCCGATTATGTGACGCGCATTGCTGGCGGTCGTGGCGCAGTGCGAGAAGTTTGCGACTTATTACTCCTGGCGCAGGGCAAACTGGATGAAGCCAAAGGGCAATCGATATGAGTAAAGCCAGACGTTGGGTTATCATTGTGCTATCACTGGCGGTTCTGGTGATGATCGGCATTAATATGGCCGAAAAAGACGATACCGCCCAGGTGGTCGTCAACAACAATGATCCCACCTATAAAAGCGAGCATACGGACACGCTCGTCTATAACCCAGAAGGGGCACTAAGCTATCGATTGATTGCTCAACACGTTGAATATTATTCCGATCAGGCCGTTTCGTGGTTTACGCAGCCGGTACTTACCACGTTTGATAAGGATAAAATCCCGACATGGTCCGTAAAAGCAGATAAAGCCAAGCTGACCAATGACCGGATGCTCTATTTATATGGACACGTTGAAGTCAACGCACTTGTGCCGGACTCTCAACTTCGCAGAATCACGACGGATAACGCGCAGATCAATCTGGTGACGCAGGATGTTACCTCTGAAGACCTCGTCACGTTATACGGAACAACATTTAACTCCAGCGGTCTGAAAATGCGCGGCAACTTACGCAGCAAGAACGCCGAGCTGATTGAAAAGGTTAGAACATCCTATGAAATTCAAAACAAACAAACTCAGCCTTAATCTTGTGCTTGCCAGCTCACTTCTGGCCGCCAGCATTCCGGCATTTGCCGTAACCGGAGACACTGATCAGCCGATCCACATTGAATCGGACCAGCAATCTCTTGATATGCAAGGCAACGTGGTTACCTTTACCGGTAATGTCATCGTCACCCAGGGCACCATCAAAATTAATGCCGACAAAGTGGTCGTTACCCGTCCGGGCGGCGAACAAGGTAAAGAAGTGATTGACGGCTACGGTAAACCGGCAACGTTCTACCAGATGCAGGACAACGGTAAACCCGTTGAAGGTCATGCTTCCCAGATGCACTACGAACTGGCAAAAGATTTTGTCGTTCTGACGGGTAATGCTTATCTGCAGCAGGTCGATAGCAACATTAAGGGCGATAAGATCACTTACCTGGTGAAAGAGCAGAAAATGCAGGCTTTCAGCGACAAAGGCAAGCGCGTAACAACCGTTCTGGTGCCGTCGCAGCTGCAGGACAAAAACAACAAAGGCCAGACCCCGGCACAGAAGAAGGGTAATTAATTCGTTATGGCAACATTAACTGCAAAGAACCTTGCAAAAGCCTATAAAGGCCGTCGCGTGGTAGAAGACGTCAGCCTGACCGTCAACTCCGGGGAAATTGTCGGTCTGCTGGGGCCAAACGGTGCCGGTAAGACCACCACTTTCTATATGGTTGTTGGCATTGTGCCGCGCGATGCGGGCAACATCATTATTGATGATGACGATATCAGTCTGCTGCCTCTGCATGCACGCGCGCGCCGCGGTATCGGCTATCTGCCACAGGAAGCCTCCATTTTCCGTCGCCTCAGCGTTTACGATAACCTGATGGCGGTACTGCAAATTCGTGACGACTTGTCTGCTGAACAACGTGAAGACCGCGCGAACGAGCTGATGGAAGAGTTTCACATTGAGCACCTGCGTGACAGCATGGGGCAGTCACTCTCCGGGGGTGAACGTCGCCGTGTAGAAATTGCCCGCGCACTGGCTGCGAATCCGAAATTTATTCTACTCGACGAACCGTTTGCCGGGGTTGACCCGATCTCGGTTATCGACATTAAACGCATCATTGAACACCTGCGCGACAGCGGCCTGGGCGTACTGATCACTGACCACAACGTGCGTGAAACACTGGCGGTTTGTGAACGCGCTTATATCGTCAGTCAGGGGCATTTGATTGCCCACGGCACGCCTACAGAAATCTTACAAGACGAACACGTTAAGCGTGTATACCTTGGGGAAGACTTCAGACTCTGATAGGGTAGAAGTTTGCGACGTTTTAGCAGGAGAGTACGATTCTGAACATGAAGCAAGGTTTGCAACTCAGGCTTAGCCAACAACTGGCGATGACGCCACAGCTTCAACAGGCGATTCGTCTGTTGCAGTTGTCGACGCTGGAACTTCAGCAGGAGCTACAGCAGGCGCTGGAGAGTAATCCGCTGCTTGAGCAAATCGACACTCATGAAGAAATCGACACCCGCGAAACGCAAGACAGTGAAACGCTGGACACCGCCGACGCGCTCGAACAAAAAGAGATGCCGGAAGAGCTGCCGCTCGATGCCAGTTGGGACACCATTTACACCGCTGGTACACCATCCGGCACCAGCGGTGACTACATTGACGATGAGCTGCCGGTCTATCAGGGCGAAACGACGCAGACCTTGCAGGATTACCTGATGTGGCAGGTCGAGCTGACACCGTTTTCCGACACTGACCGCGCTATTGCTACCTCTATCGTCGATGCCGTTGATGACACCGGTTATCTGACTGTCCCGCTGGAAGATATTCTCGAAAGTATGGGCGATGAAGAGATCGACATCGACGAGGTTGAAGCCGTCCTTAAGCGGATCCAACGGTTTGATCCGGTCGGTGTAGCGGCAAAAGATCTGCGTGACTGCCTGCTAATCCAACTCTCCCAATTCGATAAAACCACGCCGTGGCTGGAAGAGGCCAGACTGATCATTAGCGATCATCTCGATCTGTTAGCCAATCACGACTTCCGCACTTTAATGCGCGTCACGCGTCTGAAAGAAGATGTGCTGAAAGAAGCCGTCAATCTGATCCAGTCGCTCGATCCGCGCCCCGGGCAGTCGATCCAGACTGGCGAACCTGAGTATGTCATTCCAGATGTGCTGGTGCGTAAGCATAACGGTCACTGGACGGTAGAACTCAACAGTGACAGCATTCCGCGTCTGCAAATCAACCAGCACTACGCCTCGATGTGCAATAACGCGCGCAACGATGGTGACAGCCAGTTTATCCGCAGCAATCTGCAGGATGCCAAATGGTTGATCAAGAGTCTGGAAAGCCGTAACGATACGCTACTGCGCGTGAGTCGCTGTATCGTTGAACAGCAGCAAGCCTTCTTTGAGCAAGGTGAAGAATATATGAAACCGATGGTACTGGCCGATATCGCCCAGGCTGTCGAAATGCATGAATCGACGATATCTCGCGTGACCACGCAAAAATACCTGCATAGTCCACGAGGCATTTTTGAACTGAAGTATTTCTTTTCCAGTCACGTCAATACCGAGGGCGGCGGCGAAGCTTCCTCCACGGCGATTCGTGCGCTGGTGAAGAAATTAATCGCGGCGGAAAACCCAGCGAAACCGTTGAGCGACAGCAAGTTAACCTCTTTGCTGTCGGAACAAGGTATCATGGTGGCACGCCGCACTGTTGCGAAGTACCGAGAGTCTTTATCCATTCCGCCGTCAAACCAGCGTAAACAGCTCGTTTGACCCAACCGATAAGGAAGACACTATGCAGCTCAACATTACCGGAAATAACGTCGAGATCACCGAGGCACTGCGCGAATTTGTTAGAGCCAAATTTGCCAAACTTGAGCAATATTTTGACCGAATCAACCAGGTCTATGTTGTTCTGAAAGTGGAGAAAGTCACCCACACCTCAGATGCAACACTGCATGTAAACGGTGGTGAAATTCATGCCAGCGCGGAAGGTCAGGACATGTACGCTGCCATTGATGGCTTAATTGATAAGCTGGCACGCCAGTTGACCAAACATAAAGATAAACTGAAACAACACTAATTGTCCGGGCAATTAGCATGTGCATGGCGGCCTGTTGTGCGGCACAACGGGCCATTTGTACGGTTAATGCTCCGAGCCTGTTCCACTGTTTGAGTGGGCAGGTTCTTAGGTGAAATTATGACAAATAATGATACAACTCTACAGCTTAGCAGTGTTCTTAACAGGGAATGTACGCGAAGCCGCGTTCACTGTCAGAGCAAAAAACGCGCCCTGGAAATCATCAGCGAGCTGGCGGCGAAACAACTTAGCCT
Source organism: Shigella sp. FC1544 (assembly GCF_001722145.1). Lineage (NCBI taxonomy): Bacteria > Pseudomonadati > Pseudomonadota > Gammaproteobacteria > Enterobacterales > Enterobacteriaceae > Shigella > Shigella sp. FC1544. The sequence goes on along the minus strand of NZ_MECT01000088.1, from coordinate 14,458 downwards.
GCCGCCTCAGGTGGTTTTTGAAGCTATCCTGACGCGGGAAAAAATGGGCAGTACCGGTATCGGCAATGGTATTGCCATTCCGCATGGCAAACTGGAAGAAGATACTCTGCGCGCCGTTGGCGTTTTCGTTCAGCTCGAAACGCCTATAGCTTTCGATGCCATCGACAACCAACCGGTGGACTTACTTTTTGCCCTGCTGGTGCCGGCAGACCAAACTAAAACGCACCTGCATACTCTGTCGCTGGTGGCGAAACGTCTGGCGGACAAAACCATCTGCCGCCGTTTACGCGCAGCCCAGAGCGATGAAGAGCTGTATCAAATCATTACGGATACCGAAGGTACTCCGGATGAAGCGTAGTTATTCGGTAATGTCTCTTTTAGACGTTGTGAGGAGAAACAGTACATGGTACTGATGATCGTCAGCGGACGTTCAGGTTCAGGTAAATCTGTCGCCCTGCGTGCGCTGGAAGATATGGGTTTTTACTGCGTGGATAACCTTCCCGTAGTGTTGTTACCCGATCTGGCTCGAACCCTGGCCGATCGCGAGATTTCTGCCGCCGTCAGCATTGATGTTCGTAATATGCCGGAGTCACCAGAAATATTCGAACAGGCGATGAGTAACCTGCCTGACGCTTTCTCACCGCAACTCCTGTTCCTGGATGCCGACCGTAATACCTTAATTCGTCGTTACAGTGACACGCGCCGACTGCATCCGCTTTCCAGCAAAAACCTGTCGCTGGAAAGTGCTATCGACAAAGAAAGCGATTTGCTGGAGCCTCTGCGTTCGCGAGCGGATCTGATTGTCGATACCTCAGAAATGTCCGTTCACGAGCTGGCTGAAATGCTGCGTACCCGTCTGCTGGGTAAACGTGAACGCGAACTGACCATGGTCTTTGAGTCTTTCGGCTTCAAACACGGTATCCCTATCGATGCAGATTACGTCTTTGACGTGCGCTTCTTGCCGAACCCGCACTGGGATCCGAAACTGCGTCCAATGACAGGTCTTGATAAACCTGTCGCCGCGTTCCTCGACCGCCACACAGAAGTACACAATTTTATCTACCAGACGCGAAGCTATCTTGAGCTATGGTTACCTATGCTGGAAACCAACAACCGTAGCTACTTGACGGTCGCCATTGGTTGTACCGGCGGGAAGCACCGTTCGGTGTATATTGCAGAGCAACTGGCAGACTACTTCCGCTCGCGCGGTAAAAACGTCCAGTCACGCCATCGTACGCTGGAAAAACGTAAACCATGACCGTCAAGCAAACTGTTGAAATCACAAACAAGCTGGGCATGCATGCCCGGCCTGCAATGAAGCTGTTTGAATTAATGCAGGGTTTTGACGCTGAAGTGCTGTTACGTAATGACGAAGGCACCGAGGCCGAAGCCAACAGCGTTATTGCGCTGCTGATGTTGGATTCTGCCAAAGGACGGCAGATTGAAGTTGAAGCGACCGGCCCACAGGAAGAGGAAGCACTGGCCGCCGTTATCGCCCTCTTTAACTCTGGTTTTGATGAAGATTAATCTTCATCACTTTGACATACAACTCCCTTCAAACTCCCCCCGACAATAAGAAAATCACGTACTGAAATCGTTCTCAATCAACGTCATTTGTACATTTTGTGCGCTTTTCACTTTCAGAAGAACCTTAAGAAAACCTTAAGAGGCATTGTTTAGGTTTTGTTTAAGTTAATCGACCATACTGGAGATCGTCAGAAAATATTTCCAGGAGATGGCATGATTCGCTTATCTGAACAAAGTCCCCTGGGCACCGGAAGACATCGGAAATGTTATGCGCATCCGGAAGATGCCCAACGCTGTATCAAGATTGTCTACCATCGTGGCGATGGTGGCGATAAAGAGATCCGCCGTGAGTTAAAGTACTACGCGCATCTTGGTCGCCGGTTAAAAGACTGGAGTGGAATACCGCGCTATCACGGTACCGTTGAGACGGATTGCGGAACCGGTTATGTCTACGATGTGATTGCAGATTTTGACGGCAAACCCTCCATTACGCTGACCGAATTTGCTGAACAATGCCGTTACGAAGAAGACATTGCACAACTGCGCCAGCTACTGAAACAGCTGAAGCGTTATTTGCAGGATAACCGTATCGTGACGATGTCGCTGAAGCCGCAGAATATCCTCTGTCACCACATCAGTGAGTCAGAGGTTATCCCGGTCGTCTGCGACAACATTGGTGAAAGCACATTGATTCCACTGGCGACCTGGTCGAAGTGGTGTTGTCTGCGTAAGCAAGAGCGGTTATGGAAACGATTTATCGCCCAACCGGCGCTGGCTATTGCCCTGCAGAAAGATCTGCAACCTCGTGAGAGCAAAACGCTGGCCCTCACTTCGCGCGAAGCTTAATCCAGCTGGTGTTGTTGCATAAACGGCTCACCGCCTAACTGATACATCTGCCGTAAAATCCACGCCTGACGGCTACGCACGTAGCCCGATGGCGAGGAGACTTTGAAACGAAGTGGATTAGGTAATACAGCTGCCAGTAATGCAGCTTCCGACCGGGTAAGTTTGCTCGCGGGTTTGTGGAAATAACGTTGTGCCGCAGCTTCGACGCCAAACACACCGTCGCCAAATTCGGCGATATTCAGGTAAACCGTCAGGATACGCTTTTTGCTCCAGACTGTTTCTATCCCCAGCGTTAATCCAGCTTCCAGCCCTTTTCGTACCCAGCTACGCCCATCCCATAAAAAGAGATTTTTGGCCGTCTGCTGAGAAATCGTTGAAGCACCGCGAATACGGTTTTCATTGCGCTCGTTGTGCGCCAGGGCTTTCTCAATGGAAGCGACATCAAAGCCCCAGTGCTCAGGAAATTTCTGATCTTCTGCGGCAATCACCGCCAGTCCCATCCACGGCGAGATTTGATCCATACTGACCCAGTCAGAATGTGCCACGTAACGAAAATTGCCATGCAGCCAGGCGCTGACCTGTCGCTCGACCATTACCGCTGAGAAGGGAACAGGCGCAACACTAAACAACGCGATGCCCCCGCCCCAGAAAACGGCGAGGACAACCATTAACCGCAAAAGAAAACGGCGAACGAAACTAAACACCGTTAAGCGGCTTTTACTCATTCAGCCAGAACCAGCACGCGGGAAACCAGCTTATCAATGCCGCTCGCCGCTTCTGCAATGTTCTGCGCCAGCATATATGCTGGGGTGGTGACAATCTTATTGTCTTCATCAACCACGATATCATCGACAGGACAGGGCACATGCTCCGCGCCCATCTCTTCCAGCACTTCTGCGGTATCGATATCAGTACCGATGGTCAAACGCAGCGGGAAATCGAAAATTTTCGGCAGCATCGCCGGGGCAATACACATAAAACCAAGCGGTTTTCCGGCCTGATGCATCGCTTGTGCCAGCGCCTTTAATTCACGGTCAACGGTGCATTCGCTACCAAGAGTGGCAAAATTGCTTAAATTCTTCGCCGCGCCAAACCCCCCCGGCACAATCAACGCATCCAGTTCAGTGGCATCGGCCTGGGCCAGAGGACGGATTTCACCGCGCGTTATTCGTGCCGCTTCAATCAGCACGTTGCGCGTTTCCGTCATCGCTTCGCCAGTTAAATGGTTGATAACATCAACCTGCTGCTTATCCGGTGCAAAGCAGACCGCCTGCGCACCGCTGCGTGAAATAGCTAACAACGTCAACACCGCTTCATGAATTTCAGAACCGTCATAGACGCCGCATCCGCTCAGAATTACGCCAATTTTCTTCATTGTGATCATCCTTTCGCAATTGACTGAAACTCATTAATTTTTTTAATAAAAATGGTACGCATCACACATTTAACTGATTCATGTAACAAATCATTTAAGTTTTGCTATCTTAACTGCGTGCGGCCTGAAAAACAGTGCTGTGCCCTTGTAACTCATCATAATAATTTACGGCGCAGCCAAGATTTCCCTGGTGTTGGCGCAGTATTCGCGCACCCCGGTCTAGCCGGGGTCATTTTTTAGTGGCTTTTGCCACCCACGCTTTCAGCACTTCTACGTCGTGACGCCACTCTTCTTTCATCTCTTCAATCCATTCACCGACGTTATCTTCCCAGGCAGGAAGGTCAGGAGACTGAATTTGCTGACCCAGCTGTTGCAGATGGCGTAACCCCACTGACCCCGCCGCACCTTTAATTTTATGTCCTTCCTCAACAATGCCTTTTTTATCCTGCGCCGTCAGATTCGACTCCAGCACGCTGACATAGCCCGGCATCATCTTCTCAAACACCGCTAACCCGTCGGTGATCAGCTTCGGTCCTACAAGTTCGAGATACTGTTCCAGCATGAGAATATCGAGCAATGCTTCTGATTTACTGTTCTCTTCTGTCGTCACCGTACTCTCCTCATCATCCTGGGTATCCCAGAATTTCTTGATCATCGCGGTTAGCGCCGGAACCGAAAGCGGCTTACTCAGCACATCATCCATTCCAGCATTGAGGTACTCTTGTTTGTCTTTCAGCACGTTAGCGGTTAAGGCCACCAGCGGCGGTAAATCCTCGCGCGGATAACGCTTCGTCAGTTCACGAGAGATATCCAGCCCGGTCATATCTGGCAACTGAATATCCAGCAACACCAGGTCGTATTCGCCCGGTTTAAACATCTCCAGCGCCGCCTTGCCGGTCATGGCGACATCAACGCTGTTACCTAATTTTTCCAGCACAGAACGCGCAACAATCACGTTCAGTTCAATGTCTTCCACCAGCAGCACATTCAGCGCCGGTAAAGGCATATCGTCTTCATCAAACGCATCATCGACCTCTTCTGCTACCGACGGTGCGTGGATCGTCAACGTAAAGGTTGAACCTTTGCCCTGTTCGCTGGTAACCGTAATATCGCCGCCCATATTTTTCGCCAGACGACGAGAAACGGCCAGACCAATACCGGTGCCGGTGGCAGGTTTACCGCCATGACTGTCTTTCACCTGGTAATACATGGCGAAAATTTTATCCAGCTCATCCTGCGGAATGCCGATACCAGAGTCTTCCACTTCAAAATGCAGCATATCGCCTTCATCGTAGCGCACGCGCACGGTAACCTGGCCTTGCTGGGTGAATTTGACGGCGTTACTGATGAGGTTCCACAGGATCTGCCGTAAACGCGTCCCGTCGGTAATGACCTGATGCGGTAATGGCAGCGTCGGCTCCAGGTTAAAGCGCAATCCTTTTTGTTGCGCCTGCAATGCGGAGAGATTTTCCAGATCGGCAAGGAAGCTGGTGAAATCAACCGGTTGATTATCAAGCTGGACCTTGCGCCGTTCCATCTTATCCATGTCGATAATATCGTTAAAGATATTCCCCAGCGTGACGGCCGAAACATGGATGGTCTTGAGATATTTTTCCTGCTCGGCGGTGAGTTCGGTATCCAGCAGAATGCGGCTCAGACCGACGATACCGTTCAGCGGTGTACGCAATTCGTGACTGATGGTGGAGATAAACGTCGTTTTGTCGCGGCTGGCCCGTTCAAGCGCATCCTGATACCGCTTACGCTCGGTAATGTCGCGACCAAAGCCCATCAAACCGTGACGTTTACCCACGCGGTCGTAGTACGGCACTTTACGGATTTCAAAGCAGGCTTTGCGCCCGTCCGGGTAATCCAGCCACTGTTCATAGGTCAGTGACACATTATGACGGAACACTTTTTCATCGGTTTCAATGACTTTTGCGGCGGCTTCCGGTGAGTAAACATCAGCAGGTTTCAGGTGAACCAGTTGTTTTTCGCTTTTTCCGGTCAGCAGCTCCATCGCGCGGTTACAGCCGGAAAACTCTTTATCTTCGTTACGATAAAAAACCAGGTCGGGTGAAGCATCAAGGAAGGAACGTAAGAATGAGGATTGCTGCTCGAGCTGAATTTGTGTCTCTTCGCGCTCTTTGATTTCAATTTTCAGTTGGCCGAAGGTTTCCTGCAGTTCTGCTTCCGCTTTTTCACGAACGGCAATTTCCTGATTTAGCTGGGCAATATTATCTTTTAACTGAACGTTGAGGCTCAAATCGCGCTCGCGCATCTCCTCCAGTTTTTGCACCAGCCGTGACAGACGTTGTCGTGACTCCTCCAGTTGCTCGACGACCACCGATAGAAAGTAGACCGCCCACGGCGTAATCAGCAAACCAAAGAAGATAGAACGAATAACATCAATGCTTTCGACCTGACCATGCAGCACCATGGTTACCGCCATTTGTACCACAATGGCAAGAACGACGAGGGCCAGCGCCAGCAACATTGAGAAGCGCACCAGACCTAACTTCATCATCAGGTCAACATAATACTGCGCCAGCAGACGAATTTGCTTCATTAGGGAATTCCTTCACGACAACCTGCCCCAATAATACCCAATTCTGACAGTTACGTTATAAATTGTGTGAGAAATGCGGAATTCCCCTCAACGACCTACTCCGTTGGAGGTAGCCACGGACGTCCCAGCGCCGATCCCTGTACGCCATGTTCATTCAGATAGCGATCCAGCTCGACCATTCCCGTCCATCGATTTTCGCACCACAGCGGAGCAAGCAGCGTCGGGCGACGGGCGCTGGCGGAAATGCGGTGGTAGATCACTTCCGGTGGCGTATGGCGAATCATTTCTCCGGCAGTGAGCGTGTAATCCTCCAGTTCAATACCGTTCAAACGCCCCGCTTCCCAGGCTTTCGCCATAATGCTGCCTTTCACAATATGCAGCGGATGCAGCTTTATGCCGTCCACGCCGGTTTCAACCACTCGCTCCAGCGTTTGCAAACATTCAGCCTGCCCTTCGCCAGGCAGGCCGACAATTAAGTGGGAACACACCTTCAGCCCGCGCTGACGTGCCAGCTGGGTTGTACGCTGATAACAGGCAAAATCATGGCCGCGGTTGATGCGATGCAGTGTTTTGTCGTGGGCGGTTTGTAGCCCCAGCTCCAGCCACACTTCGTAACCCTGGTCCTTATATTCGCAAAGCAGATCCAGCACCGCATCCGGCACGCAGTCCGGGCGGGTACCAACACACAAACCGACAATATTGGCCTGGCTCACCGCCTGCTGATACATAGAACGCAGCACCTGAACTTCCGCAAAGGTGCTAGTATACGCCTGAAAGTAGGCCAGATAGCGTTTAGCGCGGTTAACTAAATTCGCCTGGTGCTCCAGTTGCTCGGCAATGGAACGATGCTGCTGCGCTTCATCGGCAAACGAGGCAACATTACAGAATGTGCAGCCACCACGCCCGATGGTACCGTCACGGTTAGGGCAGCTAAAACCGCCGTGCAGCGTCAGCTTATGCACCTTTTGCCCATAACGACGGGTGAGATCACCACCAAACATATTGACTAATTTCTGTAACTGCATAATCTGATAGACCGCGCCTTGAAAAGAGGCCAAAGCCTGCCATTTTTAGCTCAATTCGGCGATGACCTGGATCAATCGTCCCGGCCTGCTTTTATCAACTGCATAATCAATCAAAATTACCGAAATTTCATGCATAATCACATAAATCACTTTTGCTTATCTTGTGTCAGATTTTTTTATCTCCTTATGGATTTTAGGCAAAAACAGTAGCATGAAACGTCATTACCAATTAAGGCAGTATAAAATGCTGGTTTTCTCGTCAGTTCAAGGCAGGATAAGGGTTAACACGCCTTTATGACAGTCAGGAATTGACTGTTTCTCTAACGACTTCCCTTTTAGCCTTAAAGATAAAATTCATTTAATTTCAGTTAGTTAATAAAGAATTTTGCGCTAAAGCACATTTCTGTACCAATAAGCTTGCCATTTGACCTGTATCAGCTTTCCCGATAAGTTGGAAATCCGCTGGAAGCTTTCTGGATGAGCAGCCTGCTCATCATATTTATGCAGTAATTGAGATCCCCTCTTCACCGTATTAACCGATGCGAAAAGGACAACAAGGGGGCGAATGCGAGGCGCGCGTATGACACGCAACCCCCGTCGCCACGCTCTTTCTGTGCCCGTGCGCAGCGGTTCGGAAGTGGGGTTCCCGCAGAGCCTGGGGGAGGTTCACGATATGTTGTACGATAAATCCCTTGAGAGGGATAACTGTGGTTTCGGCCTGATCGCCCACATAGAAGGCGAACCTAGCCACAAGGTAGTGCGTACTGCAATACACGCACTGGCCCGCATGCAGCACCGTGGCGCGATTCTCGCCGATGGTAAAACCGGTGACGGTTGCGGCTTGCTGTTACAAAAACCGGATCGCTTTTTTCGCATCGTTGCGCAGGAGCGCGGCTGGCGTTTAGCAAAAAACTACGCTGTCGGGATGCTCTTCCTGAATAAAGATCCTGAACTCGCGGCTGCCGCACGCCGCATCGTTGAAGAAGAGCTGCAACGCGAAACCTTGTCGATTGTGGGCTGGCGTGATGTCCCCACTAACGAAGGCGTGCTGGGTGAAATCGCCCTCTCCTCTCTGCCCCGCATTGAGCAAATTTTCGTTAACGCTCCGGCAGGCTGGCGTCCGCGGGATATGGAGCGCCGTCTGTTTATCGCCCGCCGCCGCATTGAAAAGCGTCTCGAAGCCGACAAAGACTTCTACGTCTGTAGCCTGTCGAATCTGGTGAACATCTATAAAGGTCTGTGTATGCCGGCGGATCTGCCGCGCTTTTATCTGGATCTTGCGGACCTGCGTCTGGAATCGGCCATCTGCCTGTTCCACCAGCGCTTCTCCACTAACACCGTACCGCGCTGGCCGCTGGCGCAGCCGTTCCGCTACCTGGCGCATAACGGTGAAATCAACACCATCACCGGTAACCGCCAATGGGCGCGTGCGCGTACCTATAAATTCCAGACGCCGCTTATCCCTGATCTGCACGACGCCGCACCGTTCGTCAACGAAACCGGCTCTGACTCCAGTTCGATGGATAACATGCTGGAACTGCTGCTGGCAGGCGGGATGGATATCATCCGCGCCATGCGTCTGTTAGTGCCACCCGCCTGGCAGAACAACCCGGATATGGACCCGGAACTGCGTGCCTTCTTTGACTTTAACTCCATGCATATGGAGCCGTGGGATGGCCCGGCGGGCATCGTGATGTCCGACGGTCGTTTTGCCGCCTGTAACCTCGACCGTAACGGTCTGCGTCCGGCGCGCTACGTCATCACCAAAGATAAGCTCATCACCTGCGCCTCTGAAGTCGGTATCTGGGATTACCAGCCTGACGAAGTGGTCGAAAAAGGCCGCGTCGGGCCAGGCGAACTGATGGTTATCGACACCCGCAGTGGGCGTATTCTGCACTCGGCAGAAACCGATGACGATCTGAAAAGCCGCCATCCATATAAAGAGTGGATGGAGAAAAACGTCCGCCGACTGGTACCGTTTGAAGATCTGCCCGATGAAGAAGTGGGTAGCCGCGAACTGGACGACGACACGCTTGCCAGCTACCAGAAACAGTTTAACTACAGCGCGGAAGAGCTGGACTCCGTAATTCGCGTACTGGGCGAAAACGGTCAGGAAGCGGTCGGTTCGATGGGCGATGATACCCCATTCGCCGTGCTCTCCAGTCAGCCGCGCATTATTTACGACTACTTCCGCCAGCAGTTTGCCCAGGTGACTAACCCGCCAATCGACCCGCTGCGTGAAGCGCATGTTATGTCGCTCGCCACCAGTATCGGTCGTGAAATGAACGTCTTTTGCGAAGCAGAGGGCCAGGCGCACCGTTTAAGCTTTAAATCGCCGATTCTGCTCTACTCCGATTTCAAACAGCTCACGACGATGAAAGAGGAGCACTACCGCGCAGATACGCTGGATATCACCTTTGACGTCACTAAAACCACGCTCGAAGCGACAGTCAAAGAGCTGTGCGACAAAGCCGAAAAAATGGTACGTAGCGGCACCGTGCTGCTGGTGCTCTCCGACCGGAATATCGCTAAAGATCGCCTGCCGGTTCCAGCCCCGATGGCGGTTGGCGCGATCCAGACCCGTCTGGTCGATCAAAGCCTGCGTTGCGATGCCAACATCATCGTCGAAACCGCCAGCGCCCGCGATCCGCACCACTTCGCCGTGTTGCTGGGCTTCGGCGCGACGGCTATTTATCCATACCTTGCCTATGAAACGCTGGGCCGCCTGGTAGACACCCATGCGATTGCCAAAGATTATCGTACCGTGATGCTCAACTACCGTAACGGCATCAACAAAGGCTTGTACAAAATCATGTCCAAAATGGGCATCTCCACCATCGCCTCTTACCGCTGCTCGAAACTGTTTGAAGCGGTCGGTCTGCACGATGATGTAGTGGGCCTGTGCTTCCAGGGGGCGGTCAGCCGCACTGGTGGGGCGAGCTTTGAAGACTTCCAGCAGGATCTGCTGAACCTGTCGAAACGTGCCTGGCTGGCGCGTAAGCCCATCAGCCAGGGCGGCCTGCTGAAATACGTCCACGGCGGCGAATACCACGCTTACAACCCGGACGTGGTGCGCACGCTGCAACAGGCGGTACAAAGCGGCGAGTACAGCGACTATCAGGAATACGCGAAGCTGGTTAATGAGCGTCCGGCAACCACGCTGCGCGATCTGCTGGCAATTACGCCGGGTGAAAACGCGGTCAACATTGCTGATGTTGAACCGGCAAGCGAACTGTTTAAACGCTTTGATACCGCCGCGATGTCTATCGGCGCGTTAAGCCCGGAAGCCCACGAGGCGCTGGCGGAAGCGATGAATAGCATCGGCGGTAACTCGAACTCCGGTGAAGGCGGCGAAGACCCGGCGCGCTATGGCACTAACAAAGTGTCGCGCATCAAGCAGGTGGCTTCTGGTCGCTTCGGCGTTACTCCGGCGTATCTGGTCAATGCCGACGTCATTCAGATTAAAGTCGCCCAGGGCGCGAAGCCGGGCGAAGGCGGTCAGTTGCCGGGCGACAAAGTCACTCCTTACATAGCCAAACTGCGCTATTCGGTGCCCGGAGTGACGCTGATCTCCCCGCCGCCGCACCACGATATCTACTCTATCGAGGACTTAGCGCAGCTCATTTTCGACCTCAAGCAGGTTAACCCGAAAGCGATGATCTCCGTGAAGCTGGTTTCCGAACCGGGCGTAGGCACCATCGCGACTGGCGTGGCAAAAGCTTATGCCGATTTAATCACCATCGCAGGCTATGACGGTGGCACCGGCGCAAGCCCGCTGTCGTCAGTGAAATACGCAGGTTGCCCGTGGGAGCTGGGGCTTGTTGAAACCCAGCAGGCGCTGGTTGCCAATGGTCTGCGTCATAAGATCCGTTTGCAGGTCGATGGCGGCCTGAAAACCGGTGTTGATATCATCAAAGCGGCGATTCTCGGCGCAGAAAGCTTCGGCTTCGGCACTGGCCCAATGGTCGCGCTCGGCTGTAAATATCTGCGTATTTGCCACCTGAACAACTGCGCAACGGGTGTGGCAACTCAGGATGACAAACTGCGTAAGAATCACTATCACGGCCTGCCGTTCAAGGTGACGAATTACTTTGAGTTTATCGCCCGTGAAACCCGCGAGCTGATGGCACAGCTGGGGGTAACGCGGCTGGTGGATCTGATTGGTCGCACCGACCTGCTGAAAGAGCTGGACGGTTTCACCGCCAAACAGCAGAAACTGGCGCTGTCGAAGCTGCTGGAGACCGCCGAACCGCATCCAGGTAAGGCACTCTACTGCACCGAAAACAACCCGCCGTTTGATAACGGCCTGCTGAACGCGCAGTTGCTGCAACAGGCGAAACCGTTTGTCGATGAACGCCAGAGCAAAACCTTCTGGTTCGATATCCGCAATACCGATCGCTCCGTGGGCGCGTCGCTTTCAGGCTATATCGCCCAGACGCACGGCGATCAGGGGCTGGCAGCCGATCCTATCAAAGCGTACTTCAACGGCACCGCAGGCCAGAGTTTCGGTGTATGGAACGCGGGCGGCGTGGAACTGTACCTGACCGGGGATGCCAACGACTATGTCGGTAAAGGCATGGCGGGCGGCTTAATCGCCATTCGTCCTCCGGTTGGTTCCGCCTTCCGCAGCCATGAAGCAAGTATTATCGGCAACACCTGCCTGTATGGCGCGACCGGTGGTCGTCTGTATGCCGCAGGCCGCGCGGGTGAACGTTTCGGCGTGCGGAACTCCGGTGCTATCACCGTGGTAGAAGGCATTGGCGACAACGGCTGTGAATATATGACGGGCGGTATTGTCTGTATTCTGGGTAAAACCGGCGTTAACTTCGGTGCGGGCATGACCGGCGGCTTCGCTTACGTTCTCGATGAAAGCGGTGATTTCCGCAAACGCGTTAACCCGGAACTGGTCGAGGTCTTAAACGTTGACGATCTGGCGATCCATGAAGAGCATCTGCGCGGTCTTATCACCGAGCATGTTCAGCATACTGGCTCTCAGCGCGGTGAAGAGATTCTGGCGAACTGGTCAACCTTCGCCACTAAATTTGCGCTGGTTAAACCGAAGTCCAGTGATGTAAAAGCACTGCTGGGTCACCGTAGTCGTAGCGCAGCAGAGTTGCGCGTGCAGGCGCAGTAAGGGGTAGCAACAATGAGTCAGAATGTTTATCAATTTATCGACCTGCAGCGCGTTGATCCGCCTAAGAAACCGCTGAAGATCCGCAAAATTGAGTTTGTTGAAATTTACGAGCCGTTTTCCGAAGGCCAGGCCAAAGCGCAGGCTGACCGCTGCCTGTCGTGCGGCAACCCATACTGCGAGTGGAAATGTCCGGTACACAACTACATCCCGAACTGGCTGAAGCTCGCCAACGAGGGGCGTATTTTTGAAGCGGCGGAACTGTCGCACCAGACCAACACCCTGCCGGAAGTTTGCGGACGAGTCTGCCCGCAAGACCGTCTGTGCGAAGGTTCCTGCACTCTGAACGATGAGTTTGGCGCGGTGACCATCGGCAACATTGAGCGTTATATCAATGATAAAGCGTTCGAAATGGGCTGGCGTCCGGATATGTCCGGCGTGAAGCAAACCGGTAAAAAAGTGGCGATTATCGGCGCAGGCCCGGCAGGTCTGGCGTGTGCGGATGTCCTGACGCGTAACGGCGTAAAAGCCGTTGTCTTCGACCGTCATCCAGAAATTGGCGGGCTGCTGACCTTCGGTATTCCGGCCTTCAAGCTGGAAAAAGAGGTAATGACGCGTCGCCGTGAAATCTTCACCGGCATGGGTATTGAATTCAAACTCAATACTGAAGTGGGCCGCGACGTGCAGCTGGACGATCTGCTGAGTGATTACGATGCCGTCTTCCTTGGCGTCGGGACTTATCAGTCAATGCGCGGCGGGCTGGAAAACGAAGACGCCGATGGCGTGTACGCAGCGCTGCCGTTCCTTATCGCCAACACCAAACAGTTAATGGGCTTTGGTGAAACCCGCGACGAACCGTTCGTCAGCATGGAAGGCAAACGCGTGGTGGTCCTTGGCGGTGGCGACACTGCGATGGACTGCGTGCGTACGTCCGTGCGCCAGGGAGCGAAGCACGTTACCTGTGCCTATCGTCGTGATGAAGAGAACATGCCGGGTTCCCGCCGCGAAGTGAAAAACGCGCGGGAAGAAGGCGTAGAGTTCAAATTCAACGTCCAGCCACTGGGGATTGAAGTGAACGGTAACGGCAAAGTCAGCGGCGTAAAAATGGTACGTACCGAAATGGGCGAACCGGATGCCAAAGGCCGTCGCCGCGCGGAGATCGTTGCAGGTTCCGAACATATCGTTCCGGCAGATGCAGTGATCATGGCGTTTGGTTTCCGTCCACACAACATGGAATGGCTGGCAAAACACAGCGTCGAGCTGGATTCACAAGGCCGCATCATCGCCCCGGAAGGCAGCGACAACGCCTTCCAGACCAGCAACCCGAAAATCTTTGCTGGCGGCGATATCGTCCGTGGTTCCGATCTGGTGGTAACCGCTATTGCCGAAGGTCGTAAGGCGGCAGACGGTATTATGAACTGGCTGGAAGTTTAAGCTCTGTCCCAGCGCCGCCTCCCCAGAAAAGAGTCGGCGCTGAAATTCTCCTTTCTTTCTGGAAAGCGCCTCGCATAATCTGAAGAAAACCAATGTAATACGCTCATCTGGATTGTTACCGGTAGATGCCCGGCGTATAGCTGATTCCATTATTCAACGCAGCGCCATATAAAGGGACAGATAATGGAATCGCTCTCAGAGAGAACCTCAACAGGCTACCAGCAAATCCACGACGGTATTATTCACCTGGTCGATAGCGCCCGGACGGAAACGGTACGTAGCGTTAACGCGCTGATGACCGCGACATACTGGGAAATTGGCCGACGAATTGTCGAATTTGAACAAGGTGGCGAGGCAAGGGCTGCGTATGGTGCGCAGCTAATCAGTAAGCGTACAGCCTGAACCGTCTGGTCAGAATCTGACGAATTAGACAAAGTGGTGTCCACCAAATAAGTAGTGGGAACCAAAGTGTCAGATATGCAGAAAAATGTGAATCCCGGCAGGCGAAAAGGCTGCCCTAATTATCCTCCCGAATTTAAACAGCAGCTCGTTGC